>NZ_JBTLQH010000077.1:0-14629 GCF_054461575.1 Flavitalea flava | reverse complement strand
AGGATGATCCCTATCCCTGCTTTTTTAGCCGCATGAAGCAAACTAATCGCGGTACTGAATAACATAATTATTGTTTTGTGCAGGATGATGAATTAAAAAAGAGGGAGCAATTCCTCAGGATTGGGGAGTTTCAATTAATTGCCCTTCACGGATGTGATCGAAAAATTCAAAATAATGAACCCGTGTTTTCTCCCAGGAGAAATCCTGGTCCATGCATCTACCGGTGATTTTTTTCCATTCCTCTTTTCGATGACGGAATACATGCACTACCTCACGGAGACAGGCAACCAGGCTGTGATGACTAAACGAATCAATATAAAAACCGGTGCAGGTTTCCGGACTATCTGTAAAGGGGATCACCGTATCGCGCAGGCCGCCTACAGGTCTGACGACCGGTATAGTGCCAAATGCCATTCCATAAATGTGCACCAGACCGCAAGGTTCAAACAGGGACGGGCACAACAGAACATCCGCCGCAGCCAGCAACAGGTTTGCCAATGCTTCATTATAACCTGGCTCATACACGAATTTGCCCGGATAATGTTTGCTCGCCAGGGTAAACCGCCGGTGCGTATTACCATTCAGGCCCCCTGAAGGCTGGCCACAAACGATCAATTTTATTCCCGTATCCAAGACTGCCCCTATCTTCACCAAGGACGATTCTTCATTTCCCCAAAAATCCATCAAAAGGGTAATGCCCTTTTGTTCCGTTAACCTGGCCATCAGCAAAACGATAGGGCCATCGTCTTCCATAATGCCGAATTTTTTCTCAACCTGGTTTTTAGCTATTTGTTTCCCTGAAGAGACAGAATTTCTATTATAGGGAAAGTGAATAAACCGGTTGTTGTCCGGCGACCATTCCTCGCGATCGATCCCATTGGGCAATGCATATATTTTCCTCTTTTTTATTAGATCCAGGAATTCCAGACCGGCATGGGGCAGGCTTTTTCTCCTTAACTCTTCGGCATATCCTTCGCTAACCGTAGCCACATAGTCCGCATGCTTTAATCCCAGGGAAAGCAGGGTAACTCTTCCATACCGGGAAAAAACCGGAAGCACCTGTTCCAATACTTCCTCATCCAGCAAATGAAAGACATCGGGGAGGATCTCTCCCTGATAATCATAATTATGGATCAGAAGAATAGTAAAAGCATTATACTTTTCCTTCAGTTCATCCAACTCATGTTGAAAGGCAAAACATCCACATACATGCCAGTCATGGAAAATGATATATCCGGGATATAATTGTAGAATATCGACCAATTTCAAGGCAGCTTTGGCAAAATACAGATATACAAAAAAAGACGCGTCACCCCGGTAGGGTCTTTCACCATCTTCCAGATCTGCAAAAACAAATGGATCGGCCATATTCAGGAAATAAAAATCGACCTGATCCCTTCGATCGGAATAATAAGTAAACTCGTAGGGTGCGCCATGAATATACACGCTAAATACACCCCCCAAAGAAAAATCGGTTTTTTTCATCTTCTCCTCATAAAAAAAAGAGATCACGACATTGGGCAGACTGGCGTTAAGATATCTGGGTAGTGTACCCGAAATGTCGCCAAGTCCACCCCGTTTATAAAAAGGAGCAACCTCCGAAGTCAAATGGAGTATCATGAATGATTTTGAAATTATGCTCTTTAATATGGATGGTGTTCCGGGATCCCCCTGACCCTTTTGAAGAAATGGTGCAATAATGGGTCTTGTCGTCAAAATTCAACAGTAAATAAAAATATTCGTCATGGAAAGACCGGCCAATCACTAAAATTTTCTTTTCATCATCAGCTAAAGGGAAAAACAGGCTGCCATAGGTAAGGACTTCAATATGCCTTTCCCGGATACCATTCCATTCCTTAAGAAAAGGAAGGAATTCATTATCTTCCTGCCGACGGGTAAAATCCATGCAACCCCGGTTTGCCGGATCCGTCAATCCCTCCATTAGGTTCTCTTCGCCATAATAAATAAGAGGGATGCCCGGCAAAACATACATCAATGAATAGGCCAGAAAAAGATTTTTCTTATTCTTTAAAATGGAGTAAAACCTGGGAATATCGTGGTTGCTCAAAAAGTTCCAGGAGTATATAGTATTCTTAAAAGAGCTTTTAGCGCCCACTCTCATAATTTCATAGGCAAGCAAGGAAACAGGTAAGGAATCGCGTTCGAAAAAAGGAATGATGACATTCAGATAAAAGGTATAATTCGTAATTCCTGCCATTTCGTTGTCCTGCATAATTTCAGGCGCGTCGTTTTGCCAGGTTTCAGCCACCATAACGGCATCCGGGTTTATTTTTCTGGTCTCCCGGATAAATTTATTTACGAATCCGGCCGGCATTTCCACACATACATCCAGCCGCCATCCATCAATTCTGTACTCCTTCATCCAATGACGCGCCACCTGCGTAAAATAGTTTTGAACTTCACTATTGTCTAAATTGAACTGGGGCAGTTCTTTATAACCATGCCAGCAACTATAAGAAGAATTGTTCCCGGGACTGACCGGGAAACCTTCGACTTCATACCAATTTCTGAAAAGAGATCTTTCCTGGTTTTGAAGCAGATCCCGAAAGGCAAAGTGTCGGGTACTGCAATGATTCAGCGAAATATCCAGGATCACCTTCAGCTTTAAGGCATGTGCCTTATCCACCAGCGTTTTAAAATCATCATTACTTCCAAGCAATGGATCGATCATCAGATAATCTATACAATCGTAACGATGAGGGCTTTGAGCAAAAAAAACAGGATTGAGATAGATGAAATTCACTCCTAATCCGGCTATATATTCCAGTTTTTCAATAATCCCGGGTATGTTCCCTCCAAAATAAGTCTGAAGATCCGGCGAATCTCCCCAGGCTTTTAGCGTAGCAGGAGCTGGACTTTCCGCTATCCGGTGAAACCTGTCCGGCAAAATTTGGTATCCTGCCCTGAAGGAAGAGGCATGGTCATTTTTTCCCTTATTACCAACCAATGAATAATGGAAATAATGCCCTTCAGAAGGCTGATCTTTTAATTTATAATCTTTATGTAAATATTTTGTTTGAAGGCCCCCGGAAATCTTAAGGTAAAAATCTATTTCCATATTATCCAGGGCCAGCCGGGCTGACCAGAATGTGCAGTTTTTATATCTATAGGCTATTATCATGGGATGAATGCCAAAAGGCATAACCAATTCCATTTTTTCTATCCAGCTATGATAAGTGACCGCCCGGAACTCCCACATATTATCCTTTACATGGCTGATAAAATTGGGTCCAATGCTGAACTCAACCGGGCAAAACACAGCCGATTCCATAACCAGGGGCGCTCTTTTCTGAGAATCGTATTTTGAAATTATATCTTGTTCATTATTTTTAGGCATTTCAAAATCACCATTAAAAAAATAATGACAGAATGATGTTCCCTTGGGAAGAAAAGCATCCAGCTGAAAGCAGCCGTTCCCCATATTGATCATCTCTTTCCTGAAATATCTTCCTTTGGGCGGGAAAAAACCGACGTGTACTTTCTTTACCGTTTCGTCGAACAATTTTACCAATTCCTTTCGTATTAGGGGTAGTCTTTTCTTATCGTCTGTATCCATAAAATCGGGTCTAAAAGGATCAATTCTTATAGGACAGCCGTCTTTTTATGGCTTTTAAAGGTTGTCTTAACCAGGCTTCCGGCCAGGGAACTGAAACCGCTTACCAGACCGCCGATCAATAGCGTTACCATGAACAACATAACCCAATTCGGTAAAAAAAGGAATTTCGCCGATCTCTGGATCAATACTGTATTGCTTCCGGAAATTTTAATCAGGATCAATACCAGCCACAACAAGGCATTGGAAAGAAAACCCATCCAAAAAGCATGGCCTTTACGTTTACCCAGGAAGAAGGAAGAAAAAAAAGCTACCGGAACGATAGACCACCAGAATGGAATAATAAAATGGGCGATAAATCCCAAAAGTAAAATAAGGAGAAAAAGCATATTTTATTTTTTTAACAGTAAGGTGGAAAAAACCTGGTCTTCACCCCTTTCACCAGGATTAAAGAACACGAGTCTTTTTAGTTTCCCTTCTTTCCAGGAAGAGAACAGGTTATCATAAAAATAACTTCCCGGGTTACCCGATTGTCCACCGGGCAGGATCCCATATCCTTTAACTACCGGACCTAATTCAACAACCATTCTCCAGGAAGGTCCATAGCGGTCTGAAAGCGCATTTATGGTATTGGCTGCACCATCCGCACTAAAGGGCCCTATCCCAAAGGAGGGGACGCCTCCCATATGACTGATGAACCCCGGCCGGCAATAGCCCCATTTCCATCCTTCTCCTATATTTCCATGACTGATGCCCAGTCCGTCGATTGCCTTTTGAAAACAAAGTGTAACAAAATTGGTGAGGTTCTTATCGGAAACCTGGCAAACGGCGCGGATCCAAAGGGAATTGCTGTCTTTTTGCAACAAACCAGCTGTTCTTTCATAATCCGGCCAAGGGCATTGAATATTCTTCTTGTTGATATTCGTACTCCATATACTGCTGTAAATTTCATTCCACCATAAATTAAATAAGGTAGCCCCCATGGAAGTCTTCTCAAATTTGTAATTCCAGGTAAATATTTCCGACAGGATTTGTTGGTAGGTCTTCAATTTCGTACTGTCCAGATGGTTCAGTAAAAAAGGAAGTATGTCCGCAGCAAATTCACTGTATGAATCATTTTGCAATACGCTAAAACTGTCCACATCAATCCGGGTCATACCGGAAAGCCGTTCATTGATCCTCCTTGCCCGGGCGAAAGAAGCAAACTGTCCTCCTATATAATAAGGATAGGTTGAGTCAGTCAGTGATTGATTGGCGGAACTGACAAATCCCCTTGCTGGGTTTTTACTATAGGGCAACTGATCCATGGGTATCCAACCATGCCAATCATCTGCGGTTTTTCTCCCGTCCAAAACAAATTCTCCCTGGGTCTTATAACGTATCGGTAATTTTCCGTTACAGGTAATGGCGATGGTACAATCTGTTCCTGCGTATACAAAATTCTGAGCCGGGCAATTGAAATACTGTAAGGCCTGCCTGTAATCAGCATAGTTTTTCGCACGGTTAAGCAGATAGAAGGTTTTCAGGTCGTTGGAAATATCGTGCAGGGTCCACCGCATGGCCCTGCCTTCCGAAGGGCTGAGACCTGTATTAAAATTATTGATCTTATGGGTGGTGCCATCGTATACTACCGGTCCCTGGCACGTATAAAGAATAGTGTCATATATTATTCCTCCTTTATTTACCCTAAACTGCTCCACGCGTTTCTCAACCTTATTCCATTTACCATCATACAGGTACTCCGTCCTGGAATTATCCTTAAACTTAGTATAATACCAGTCAACGACATCCGCCGTCGTATTGGTAAGCCCCCAGGCAATATTATTGTTAAACCCGATCATTACGGAAGGGATTCCGGGTACAGAAACGCCGTAAACATTAATACCCGGGCCCTGCAGCTGCACCTGGTACCAAACAGAAGGAAGTGTTAACTCAAGATGAGGGTCATTGGCAAGGAGTGGATATCCATTTGCCGTCTTGCTGCCATCCACAGCCCAGTTATTACTACCCGGTATTTCTGTTTTGTGGGGCATGGCAATACGTCCCTTTGCCGTGTAGAGGGTCGTTCCCGATGTATCGGGGAACGGCAAAGGTGAAAAATTCCATGCCGTTTTTCCCGGCACAACCGGCTCTTCATGAGAATAAACGTTATGGAACAATTGACGGATCGTGTCCGGCCCGAACTGATTTAAGGCATTTGTCATACCAAATTCAGGTTGTCCCCCGCTTAATCTTTCCCCCATCAGTTTAAGGACCAGCAAACAATTGATGGGCTTCCATTCCACCGGTTTATAATCAAAAATCTTGAATTCTACAGGGACCTTATCCGGACTCAATCCCCGGATATAGGCATTTACCCCCTCCGTATATGCTTCCAGCATTCGTTTGGTCTGGCCATCCCGGTTCACCGAATCCAATGCTCTTTCAGCGGCATATAACAAGCCAATACGTCTTATAAAAATATCCCTGTTGACCGTTCGGGATCCCATAATCTCTGAAAGTGTGCCCGAAGCAGTCCGAACCTGCATATCCATTTGCCAAAGACGGTCTTTTGCAGTGGCGTATCCCTGGGCAAAATACAGATCATGATCGTTGTCTGCAAAAATATGAGGGATCTGACTGCTATCGTATTTAATGACTACAGCGCTGTTCAGGTCCTGCATCGTCAACGTTTCCTGTTTGGAGATGTCTTCCCGTTCCATATTCTGCCAGATCCCGGTCGATGGGCTTAGCAATTTTCCTAAAGGAGGCACGATCCCAAACCGGCTATTGAGCCCCCAGACCAGGGCCCACAAGAAACATACGGAAAGCAATGATTTTATTGCGTACATATCGTTTTAGTTTACAAAAAAGTGTTAATATTTTTCCGGCTTCATAATTTCAATTTCCTCAGCTCTTTTCAACACATTAATGTTTTTCAGGGCGAAACCATTATATCCATTTACCCTTTGCACGATCTCATAAAAAAAGAAAGGCCGGTCGCTGATTGGCTTAATGAATTTTTGCATTAAATACGTATCATCTTCTTTGTCTATAAGAATTCCGTTTGCCTGTAATGAATCTATATCGATATCCTTAAATTCAGCATTCTCCCGCAGCAGGTCATAATAAGATGAAGGGAAATTTACAAATTCCACCTTTGCAACCTTCAGTTTTTCGATAGTGGCCTTCAGGTCAGGCGTACTAAAAGCCAGATGATGTATTCCCGGTCCGTACGTTTCAATATTCTTTTGCACCTTTGACCGGGTCAGGTAAGTTTCCGGTTCCGCGATCACCAGGGTGAGCTTTTTATCCGCGGACTGATTAATATTCAGGAGCATTCCTGTTTTATTCTCGGCGCCCGACTGTATACTTTGAACAAGAGATGTACCGATGGCTGAAGTGAGGTATCCTGTCCAGTAATTGCTCTCATTGATCCTGACCTCGCTCGCAATGTGATCGATTGACGTGAATAAAGGCGTTTCTCCGGTGAATCCTGCTGTTTTTCCCATTTTATATCCGGGTTTGAATACCCCTTTATAATTACGCCTGTCGATAAAAACGATTTCATTATTATCATATAATTTAATAGCGGCTTCTTCCACATAGCCCGATTCATCCTCCACCACAGCCGGAAATTTAATCGGGAATGCCCCACCTGCTATACTTTTCTCAAATACATCCCTGACAGACTCAACACGCAACGCGAATCGTTTTACGCCGCAATAATTCTTGCTGATGAACGAAGAGACTTCAATATTGGCAGTTCCCTGTTCCATCGGGTAGGAAGAGGTCAATACAAGCCGTATTTCATTGCTGTCAAGCACAAAGGAGGACAGGCCCGGCTTACCAGTGTCTATGTCCGCATACGCACTCACTTTAAAACCTAATGCCTGGGAATGCCAATAGGCCAGGACCTTTGCCATCGGTGTATATATCTCTACATAATCGATATCATATCCGGAAAGGAAACTGTTTTTCATTATATTATTTTTTAAAACTTAAAAAAAAGAATTTACCTCTTCAGCAAGACGCGTTTCTGCCGACCTCTTATCTATCCTTGATTTCAAATAAGCTGCAATTTGTTTGACACCAGCTTCGATCATATCCGGAGAAAGATTGGAAAAAGTCAGCCTGATCTCATTTTCCCCTCCCTTATTCAAATAAAAGTAACGCATGGGGCAGAACAGGACATTGAATTTGGCCGCACATTCCAGTACGCTGCCAGAGTCTACGGTAAATGGCAGGGACATCCTGATAAAAAACCCGCCGTCCGGTTCATTCCAGGAAATCCCGCCTGACCACTCCTGTTCAAACGCCTTAATATATTTTTTAAGGGCGGCAACCATGCGGTCCCGTTTCATTTTATAACTTTCAAACTTGGGTCTGCTCCATTCGCTAAGGCTGCAGTTAAGGTCAAGTAATACTCCTCCCAATATAGCCTGCGTGATCGTGGAGGTATTATTGGTGAGTTGGGCTTTAACTTTTACCATTTCATCGATCAGAGAAACCGTCTCCCCATTTTCATTTTCAATTAGCTGGTCCGCCGCAATCAGCCCTGCCCTTAATCCAGGGAAGAGTGATTTGGAGAAAGATCCGACGTAAATAACCCGATTATACCTGTCCAGGGATTTCAGGGTAGGATTCTTTTTTTGAGCGTAGGTAAAGCTGTTATATACGCTATCCTCAATAATCAGGAAATTATATTGTCTGGCCAGGTCAAGCAGTTTCAACCGGTTTCCGATAGGCATACAAGCCCCGGAAGGGTTCTGATAATCGGGTATCACATACAGGAGTTTAACATTCTTCTCCTGCCTGTTCAATTCAATGATTTTATTTTTCAGTTCTTTAAGGTCGATCCCTTCCTCGTCGGTTTTAATGCCGGAAATATTGTAGTTAAATACCCGGGCAAAAGAGCTGAGGCCAATATAACTGGGATCCTCCGTCAATACTACATCCTTATCCGTATTGCAAACGGTGGAAACGATAATCGAAAAGGCTTCCTGAGCGCCAACCGTCATCAGGATATCGCTACCTTTTATATTTATGTTTTCATCATTGCGCAGATATTCGGCCACAATATCATTTACAATGCCTTTTGTCTTATTGTATTGACCGATTTTATTGATAACATGTAGTTTTGTTCCTCCTGTAGTCTTAACGACATGGTCCACATAGGTGCCGAATTTCGACAAATTGTTTTCGATATCGAAAAAATTCTCATCTGGTTGACCAGCTACAAAGGAGATAGCATCGGGAAACTTATATTGCGTATCGTTCAGGAATCCGATCACATTATTAAAACCTTTGCCCAGACGGCTGTTCAGGGAATAGTTACGCAGGATCAGATCCTGCTCAGGCAGCAATAAATGCTCTACCAGTTTGGCCTCGAGGTCCTCCAGGCTATTAAAAAGGTCATCAAAGGATTCAATAACAAAATATTCATTCTGCAGCTTGTAAGGATTATAGGGGGTCCTGAATATACGCCCCAGTTCAAAGGGGTGTTTGGGAATATCATCTCTTTTCATATTGGCGATCTCTTCAGAAGAAGTGATAATAGCACCTCCATAAGGTTTGTAATCGCCATCCTCATTTATTATTCCCATTTCATAGGTATACCAGTAAAGGCGTCCTAAAAAATCAATGGCCCTGTCATTATTTACATACTTAAGGGCGATAATACTGTATGTCGTGAGAAATTTTATGAACTTTTCATTGGTCAGCAGCGGAAGGTGACCGCAAACATCATGAAATATATCCGGCTGTTCACTGAAGTCGATTTCCCAGGGCCGGCGGATAGAAATGGTAACAGGGTACTTTTTATTGATCAGCATGTAAAAAAAGTCCCTGGTTGGAATAAGTCCGGTGACCGGTACCAGGGTCCATCCGGATATAGTTTCAAGGCGTTTGCTGACTTCATCGATCCGAACGATATTTTCACCGTCCAGCTGCAATCCCCGGAATCCGCTCAGGTATTCTCTTGAAATTCTCCCTTCCTGGAGTTCCAGCTGCCTTTTACTAAGTATTGACCAGGTTTTATGATCCTCTGTCTTATACAGGTCATAATCCTGGATGACTGAATTTTTTTCCATAAAATAAGTATTAAGGTGTAAAAATTGAACTTCTATTCTCTTATCGTACGTGACCGGTTATAGAAAAGATGCTGAAGGAGCCGCATATCTTTGATTACTATAAGTACATCTGCCTTTAATCCATTCGAATAAGGAATAACATGCCCCTTGGATGTCTTAAGTCCCTGGGGAAAATATACTTTAGCGGTAATATTGCCTGGCGATTCTACGTTATAAACATATTGGAGAATCCCCTTGACACTGCCATAATTTTCATAAGAGAACTCGTCAAAATTGAATTGAACGATCTGCCCGGTATTTATCCTGGCGAAATTGCCTTGAGGCAATTCAATTTTTACCGAATATCCACCAACGCCATTTACATCCACGAAAACCGCCCTCGCCTTCAAAACTTCGGGGTAATGAATTGAGGAACCAACCGTTATGATCACCACCAGGATAAGGGTAAAGAATGGCAATGCCATCCTTTCCATAAAAGCAGGGTTAATCGACAGGATATCCCTGGGATTTTCCTGTAAAGGATTAAGTGCAGCTGTCCCTGCCTGCCCGTTATTTCTGAAATTTTTAAGCATTATATCCGGTGAACCCCGGGATTGAATGATGATTCGGCCTGATTAACTTCCAAGTTCCAGCTGGTTTCTGACCAGCTCAAAATATCTTCCTTTTAGGCTGGCCAGTCCATGATGGTCTCCCTGTTCGATGATGCGTCCATGATGGAGCACGACAATTTTGTCCGCATTTTTCACTGTACTCAAACGATGGGCGACAACCAAAACGGTCCTTCCTTTAAAAAAGGTCTGCAGGTTCTCTACGATGGCTTTTTCATTATTAGAATCGAGTGCATTTGTCGATTCATCAAAAAAAAGATAAGCGGGATTTTTGTAAACAGCCCTTGCAATCAGCAATCGTTGTTTCTGTCCCTGGCTGATTCCCGTCCCATCTGCGCCCAGCCGGGTATTAAAGCCGTCGGGTAAGGATTCTATAAAGGAAAGAATATTGGACATTCTGCAGGCTGCCAGCAGCTTTTCTTCATCCGCCTGCTCATATTCCAGAGAAATATTCTTTGCGATAGTATCGTTGAAAATGTAGCCGTCCTGCAAAACAGCGCCGCATTGTTTGCGCCAGAAAGATGGGCTTACTTGCTTAAAAGATGTATCGCCAACACTTATCCTGCCTTCATAGGTCTCATAAAACTTCAGCAATAATTTAAGCAGGGTCGTCTTCCCGCTTCCGCTCACGCCAACAATAGCGGTCGTTTTCCCCTCGGGAATTTCCAGATCTATTTGATTCAGCACCCGTTCATTATTGGGGCCTGGATAGGCAAAGGAAACGTCTTCAAACCGGATGGTCCTGTCAGCGGGCAACTGAACAACATAGGTATCTGGGTCTTTCTCCTCATCCTCCATCTGGTGAATCTCGTTCAGCCTTTCCATGCTGATCTTGGCATCCTGGGCGCTTTGCACAAAACCAATGAATTGTTCGATTGGTCCGGTTAATTGTCCGATTATATATTGAACGGCCAACATGGCACCAAAAGTCAGTTCGCCCTGTATAACCAGGTTGGCTACTGTAAAAGTCAGGATAATATCTTTTCCCTGATTGATCAGGATGCCGCCGGCCTGTTGTAGCTGACCATAGGTCAGGTTCTTGAAATTAAGGCGAAAGATGGCTATCTGCAGGCTTTCCCATTCCCACCTTTTCGGTTGTTCGATATTTTGCAGCCTGATCTCCTGCATCCCCTGGACCATCTGCAAAGTAGCATTGTTTTCTTTTGAAGAAGCATGGAAGATTTTATAATTTATTTTCCTGCGGATACGTAAAAAGAACCGCATCCATATAAAATATAAAGACACTCCTATTCCGAAGATCAGGAACAGTTTTGCTTTTAATAACAGCAGGACGATGGCAAATACAATAAAATTAAGCAGGGAAAAAAAAGTATTAACCGCAGGGCCGGTTAAAAAACTTTGAATCTGACGGTTATCATTGATCCGTTGTATTATCCCTCCGGTATGCTGTTGATCAAAATAGGATATGGGAAGTCGGGTAAGTTTGATCCAGAAATCGGACAGGATCGATAAGTTCACCAGGATGGAGATCTGTAGTAGTAACCGGCTACGGATAAGATCAACGCTGATCCTGCTAAAAACAAGCATTAATTGCGCCAATAAAATAATAGTGATATAATGTAGGTCCTTTGTATTTATTCCTACATCGACTACACTTTGCAGCAGGAATGGGAAAATAAGCTGTACCAGGGAAGCAATGACGAATGCCATGACTACCCCGGCAATCTGCCAATGGCTGTGCCTGAAATAGGGTAATATCAGGTCCCAGCTGAGCCTGTTTTCTTTTCCCCGAATTTTTGCGTGAAACCGGAAGGTGGGTTCCAGGATTAAAACCCCTCCCCTTTTTTCTCCTTCTCCGTCTTTATTACTGCTGGTCCAGCGTCTGACAAATTCTGCCTTGTTATTGGTTACACTACCTTCCGGCGGATGTATACAGGTTATCTTCTTCCCTCTGCGCCATTTCCGCGGGGGAAATACAACTGCAAAATCGGTTGACCCTTCCCACTGAATCATGCAGGGAAGCGGGACATCACGGAATAACTGACGATAGGTTAACTTTACAAAATTCGCTCTGAATCCGGCTCTTTCGGCTGCCCGGCTCACAGCAGGCCACCCTGCATTTTCTTCCTCCAGTTCAGGCATGGTCCCGAAACTATCCCCATTCGCTTCTTTATTATAATAAGAAGCTATCAGTAAAAGACAAGCGCGGGCATTTAGCATATTTTTAAATTTCACAAACCGTTAAGGGCATCAGATATTGATCACATCGTACAAGGCAGGGTCTTCTTCCTTTTTCAAATTCCCCGACAATTCCAATTCGATATATTTCCCCAAATCATTGATCGTATTAAATTCAAAAAGTATCCTGATGGGAATGTTAACCAAAAAACATTTCCGGATAGCGGATACCAGGCGGGTTGCCAGCAAGGAATGCCCCCCGGCCTCAAAGAAATTATCATAGACTCCAATTTGCCCTATCCGGAGTAAATCCTTCCATATATCCACTAATTTTTCTTCGACCTCATTCCGCGGCCCCATCTTTACCTCTCCTGTCAGGTTTTCGGTGAAGGGGTCAGGTAGAGCTTTTTTATCTACCTTACCATTTGGCGTCAGCGGAATTTCTTTTAATTCGATAATTGATGCGGGCAACATATATGCAGGCAGCTTTGTGCCCAGATAATTGCCTATGGCTTCCTTGTCGAATCTTCCTTCCGCCACTACATAGGCTGCGATCCGTGTAGGGTTGCCTTCCTTCTTCCAGCCTATGACTATGGCCCGGTTAACTTCCGGAGACTGTAGTAAGACCCGTTCTATTTCCCCTGGTTCCACACGGTAGCCGCGTATTTTCACCTGTTCGTCTATCCGACCGAGGTATACGATATCACCTCCGGCCTCCCATCTTCCCAGATCCCCGGTCCGATACATCCTGTCGCCGGGCACATTACTGAATGGATTGGCAATAAACTTCTCTGTGGTTAAAAAAGGGCGGTTCAAATATCCCCTTGACAAACCCGCACCCGCAATACATATTTCCCCCGTACAACCAGCCGGACACAATTGTCCCTGATCATTAACGATATAGATATGGGTATGGTCTATTGGTTTGCCGATTGAAGAAGAGTACCCTTTTTTTAACCGGCAGACCGTACTGTAGGTGGTATCCTCTGAAGGGCCATAGAGGTTTCTAACGCTCATATTCTCCATATCCAGATTCTCCTGTACTTCAACCGGAATGGGCTCTCCTGCCATATTGATTACCGTGACATTCATCAGGTCAATTTCTTCCTGTTGTAAATGCCGGATTATCCCGGGGACGGTATTCAATAAAATAAATTTATCTGTCAGGATATGTTTTCCTATGAACAGACCTGACTCCAGGATTCTGCAACATTTACCGGCACTCCATGAATAGAAGAGTTCGAATATGGACAGATCAAAACAAATGGAAGTTCCCGCGTAGATGATTTCAACGGGATCGGAAGAAAATTCTTTCTGACACCATTTCAGGAAGGTAAATACGCTGCGATGTTCGATCATTACTCCTTTGGGTTGTCCCGTCGATCCCGAAGTATAGATCACATAGGCCAGGTGGTCCGGCCCCAGGGCCGTCTGCGGAAGACTCTCCGGTTCCCGGTCTATTGCGGCCCGCTGATCCTCCACTACGATCACTTTTCTGTTTTCCCCTTCCGGTATCCGTGACCCGCAGACCCGGCTGCTTATGACGACCAAAGCCCCGGTATCTTCCAGCATATAGGCGATCCGGTCTTCCGGGTATTCCGGGTCTATCGGCACATAGGCCCCTCCCGCCTTCAGAATCCCCAGGATCCCCACCAGCATCTCCAAAGAACGTTCTATACATATAGCTACCAGCGTTTCCTCCTTTACTCCCTTCCCGCGCAGGTAATGACCCAGCCGGTTGGAACGTTCATCCAGCTCCCGGTAGCTCAGCGATTCCTCCCCGAAAATTACGGCCGCCGCATCCGGCGTCCGGCGGACCTGCTCGATGAACAGATCGATGATCGTGCCCGCTGCCGGATGGCACGTTCCCGTATCATTAAATCCCACCAGCAACTGGTCCCGTTCTTCCCCAGTCAACATTTGCAAATCGCGGACACGAATATCTGATCGACTATCGCAGATCTGCTGCAATACCTGCATAAAATGACCTGTTATCCGACCCACCTGTTCCTTGTCCAATAAACGGGTATTGTATCCAAAACGAACCCGAATCTCCTCCGCTGCTATTATCGTAATACCCAATGGGTAATTGATCTGTTCCACCAGGTTGATATCTTCCATTTTCAAGGCCCAGGGGCGGGAAGCGATCACTTTACTTACCGGGTAATTCTCGAAGACCAATATGCTGTCGAACAGGTCTCCTGCTATCCCGATCCATTGCTGGATCGCATTTAAGG
>NZ_JBTLQH010000076.1:0-15363 GCF_054461575.1 Flavitalea flava | reverse complement strand
ACCCCCACCGGAACCAACAGAAAGAAAAAGTAATACACTATTTAAAAAAAGAAAGGGCCGCCAAATTTTCCCGGCGCCCTTCTCTTTTTGAAACTGAGGTGTACATTATATGCTTAATCGATTTTTCCTACCATTTCCTCCGGTTTGACCCACTCGTCAAATTGTTCCGGGGTGAGGTAGCCCAGCTTCACCGCCATTTCCTTAAGGGTGGTTCCTTCTTTATGGGCTTTTTGGGCAATCTCTGCTGCTTTATAATAGCCGATCTTAGGGTTTAGGGCAGTTACCAGCATCAGGGAGTTATCGACATGTTTTTTGATATTGGCTTCGATGGGCTCGATGCCAATGGCGCAGCGCTCAGAGAAACTGACACAGCCATCTCCGATTAATCTGGCGCTATGCAGGAAGTTATAGATCATGACGGGTTTGAAGACATTCAGCTCGAAATGACCGGTGGCGCCTCCGATATTAATAGTCACATCATTGCCAAGCACCTGGGCAGCGATCATGGTCAATGCCTCGCATTGGGTGGGGTTGACTTTGCCCGGCATGATAGAGGAACCCGGTTCATTATCGGGGATAAAGATCTCGCCGATCCCGCTGCGCGGACCGGAAGAAAGCATCCGGATATCGTTGGCGATCTTCATCAGGCTGACCGCCACGGTCTTGAGGGCTCCATGTGCTTCTACGATGGCATCGTGGGCGGCCAGGGCTTCGAATTTATTTTCTGCCGTTATAAAGGGCAGACCGGTAAGTTCCGCAATTTTACCAGCTACATTTTCAGAATATCCGGGAGGAGTGTTGATACCCGTTCCTACGGCTGTGCCGCCCAATGCCAGTTCGGACAGATGGGCCAGGCTGTTTTTAATGGTTTTCAGTCCATGATTCAATTGGGCCGTATATCCGCTGAACTCCTGCCCCAGGGTAAGGGGAGTGGCGTCCATGAAATGTGTGCGTCCGATCTTTACCACCTTACTGAATTGTTTGCTTTTGGCGGCCAGGATATCCCTTAGTTTTTCTATCCCCGGAATCGTGGTCTCTGCCAGCATTTTATAAGCCGCGATATGCATGGCAGTGGGAAAGGTATCGTTGGAGGACTGGGATTTATTGACGTCGTCGTTCGGATGCAGGGTCTTTTCTTTATCGGTTAGTTTACCTCCGGAGAGGACATGGCCGCGATAGGCTACGACTTCGTTGACATTCATATTGCTTTGGGTGCCGCTGCCGGTTTGCCAGACCACCAGGGGGAACCAGGCATCCAGTTTGCCGGCCAGTATTTCATCACATACCTTGCCGATCAGATCGGATTTTTCCTTGGATAAAACACCGGCTTCAAAATTGGTGATGGCGGCGGCTTTTTTCAGATAGGCGAAGGCGGCAATGATCTCTTTGGGCATTTTGTTGATGTCCTGGGCGATCCTGAAATTTTCTACACTGCGCTGGGTTTGTGCTCCATAATAAGCATCGATCGGTACTTTCACTTCACCCATGGTATCTTTTTCGATCCTGTATTCCATAGTGGTTGATTTTGGAGGCGTAAAGATAACGATAAACTACAACCCTTAGTTTACCCCCCTTATTTTCCGGTTTGCATAATGAATCGGGCCGTTTGTACCAGTAAATTGGTGTGTTCGTCGCTGATTTTATAAACGGCAGGGGAAGTTTATAAAAAATTATAGTACTTTATCCCCTTAATTAATACCTGGACCCCTTAATTGATAAGGGATATTATTAAAAAACAAGATTTATATGAAAATGACCAGAATCTTTATTTTATTCGTTTTAGCCGTTGTGAGTATGACCCCGCCGGTCTTCACGGCTGCGCAGGACAAGACAGCTTCTTCTCCACAGGACAAGTCTTCTCCGGATAAATATGTTTGGAAGCAGGCGGCTTCCGGCGGATATACCTACAGGTACGTTACCAACGATCCGATGCAGACCCGTTTCTATACCTTATCCAACGGATTGACGGTGATGCTGAGTGTTAATCATAAAGAACCCCGGGTCTCCGTGCGCATTGCGGTCCGGGCGGGAAGCAATACCGATCCCAAAGAACATACAGGGCTTGCCCATTATCTGGAGCATTTATTGTTCAAGGGCACGGATCAATTCGGTTCTTTGGATTGGGCTAAGGAAAAACCTTACCTGGACCAGATCGATGTTTTATACGAGCAATACAATTCGTCGAAAGATAGCGTAAGACGCAGGCAGATCTACCGGAAGATTGACAGTGTTTCCGGTCTGGCTTCAAAATATGCGATCGCCAATGAGTATGACAAGCTGATGACGGATATTGGTGCCCAGGGTACCAATGCGCATACCTGGGTGGAAGAAACAGTTTATGAAGAGGATGTTCCCTCCAACGCGATGGATAAATTCCTGATCGTGCAGGGGGAGCGTTTTCGTGAACCGGTCATCCGTCTTTTTCATACGGAGCTGGAAGCAGTATACGAAGAGAAAAACAGGGGATTGGATAATGACGGTAACAAAATGAGCGAGGCCATGCATTATTACCTGTTCCCTACCCATAATTACGGGCAGCAGACGACGATAGGAACGGTTGAACATTTGAAGAACCCCTCTATCCGTGCGATCCGGGACTATTATCATAAATTTTACGTGCCCAATAATATGGCCGTTATCATGGCTGGCGATATAGATCCGGATGTCCTGATCAAAAAGATCGATCAGACCTTTTTCTATATGAAATCCAAACCGGTAGCTTTGTATAATCCCGCCCCGGAGAAGCCGCTCACTACCCCCATCGTAAAGGATATATACGGACCCAGTGCAGAGAATATGCGGATCTGTTACCGGACCCCCGCGGCCAATACCCATGATGCCCTGGTATTGGACCTGATCTCCAGCATCCTTTCCAACGGGAAAGCAGGCTTGCTGGATCTTAATCTGAACAAACAGCAGAAGGTGCAGGTTGCACAGGCAGGTCTACAGCAATATAAGGACTATGGGATCTTTCTTTTATTGGGAACACCCAAACAGGGACAGTCCCTGGAGGAAGTAAAGGATTTGCTGATGGGCCAGGTCGATAAGTTAAAAAAAGGCGACTTTGATGAAAACCTGGTAAAGGCAATCATTGCCAATGGCAAACTGGCCTTGCTGGAAGGATTGGAGAAGAATGGCACCAGGTCGGTCGCGCTGATGGAAGGTTTTATCAAACACCGGGGTGAGAAGTGGGATCAGGATGTGTCCGATCTGGACGAGCAGGCGAAGGTCAGCCGTCAGGAGATCATCGGTATTGCCAATAAATACCTCGGAGGTAACTATGTACTCCTATACAAACGTAAAGGCGAGGACAAGAGCATTGTAAAAGTGGACAAACCTGTTATTACTCCTGTTGAGACCAATGCGGGCAAACAATCTCCTTTTGTAAAAAAAGTGGCAGCCATGGATGTATCGCCATCGGTTCCCCAATGGCTGGATTTTAACAATGGGATCACCCGCACCCATACGGGTATCGCGGATGTCCTTTATGTCCAGAACAAGGAAAATGAATTGTTTCATTTGTATTACCGGTTTGATATGGGAATATGGAACAATAAATTATTGCCCCTGGCTGCGCAGTATTTACAATTCCTGGGCACTTCAAAATATTCCGCTGAACAGATCAGCAAGGAGTTCTATACGATTGCCAGTAATTTCAGCATCAACGCCGGAACCGAGAATACGACCGTGACCATTTCCGGATTGCAGGAGAATTTTGAAAAGGCCGCTTCCTTATTCGAGGATATCCTGGCCAATTGTCAGCCCGATACGGCAGCCCTTTCCGCACTGAAGACCCGGATAATGAAGGCCAGATCGAATAACAAACTTAACAAACAGGCTATCCTTCAAGGACTGATAAGTTATGCCCGTTATGGGGCAAAGAACCCCTACAATACAGGTCTGACGGATGCAGAGATCGGTAACCTGAAGGCTGAAGATCTGGTGGCTATTTTACATGGATTGTTGAATTACAAACATACCGTCATTTATTACGGTCCGCTGACACCGGATAATTTTACTGCATCAATCGGGAAATTGCATAAACTGCCAGCCACTTTTGCGCCTTATCCTGCCAAAGCGGAATATGCCTTTACCACGCAGACAGCCAACCAGGTATTGTTCGCCAATTATGATATGGTGCAAAGCGAGATCGTATGGATCCGTAATGGCGCTCCCTATGATGTTGCCAAAGAACCTGTAGTGGATGTGTTTGATAATTATTTTGGAGGGGGTATGGGATCGGTCGTTTTCCAGACCCTGCGGGAGTCGAAAGCATTGGCTTATTCAACTTTTGCCAGTTACCGGACACCATCAAAAAAGGAAGACCCATATTCCATGCTTGCCTATATAGGTTGCCAGGCAGATAAAATGAATGATGCGATTAAGGGTATGAATGAATTGCTCAATGATATGCCGGTATCCGAAAAAGGATTCGATCTGGCAAAATCCAGTTTGAAAAAAGATATCGAGACGGAACGTACGACCCAGGATGGTATTATTTTTACCTATCTGACTGCCAAACAAAAGGGGTTGGATTATGACGAGCGGAAGAATGAATATGCGGTAGTGGACAAACTCACGATCAATGATCTGAAGGAGCTGCATCAGGATCAGATTGCCAATAAACCCTTCACCTATTGTGTGGTGGGTTCCGATAAAAAGATCAGCCAGGATGATCTGAAAAAGGTCGGATCGGTGAAAACCCTCAGCCTGGAAGAAATATTCGGATACTAACAGCCCAGTCAGCCGGTCTGCAGGTTGCAGAGGACTACCTGCCTGCAGCGTATCCATAACATTTTAAAAGAAAAGGGCTTCCCCGGGGAGGCCCTTTCTTTTTTGTATTTTTTGAAATAATTCTTCTGTTTTATAAATTCCCACCCGCTCTATGGAAATTCTCTTTTTTTCACTCTCTTGAAAAGACCAATCTGTTTCATTGAAAAAAAGATCAAAATCCTGGAAAATGAACAACAACGGAAATATTCCCTTTGCCCGTAAATTTCTGATCAGCGCCCTTACCAGTCTGGTCTGTTCGATGACTGTTCTTCGTATCGTTACCCGCCTGGCCTTTGAAGGAGGAGTGAACCCGGCCAACACTCCGGCGCCAATAGCAGCAGTTATCCCCGCAGGGATCATTTTTTTGAGCGGGCTTCTTTTTCCTTTTTTCTGGAACAAAGTATCCGGACCAGGGGATTTGTTGAGATCCCTGCTTTGTTACGGGATTGCACTGGATCTGGCCATGATCGGGTTGCAGAAATGGTTCGGATTGCAGGCCCATACGCCTATTGCCTTGCTGGATGGTCCGTTCAGCGGTTTTTCCGGAGAGGATCTTAGCTGGGCCTATTTTGGGCGTTCGCCTGCCTTTCTTAATGTGATCGGCGGATTTCAGATCCTGGGATCCCTCTTCCTTGTTTTTCCACGAACCAGGCTGGTGGGTGTTTTTGCCTTGCTGCCGGTCATGCTGAATATCTGCCTGATGAATTGTTTTTATCATTTCTATCCGGGTGAGATTGGGCATGCCGTGATTTTATTACTGGGGTTGCTTTATCTTTTGCTGGAGGAAAAGGAGAGGTTGTTGCCCTTTTTCTTTTTGTCGGCTGGTCCTTCAGGAATAATGATAAACACGATTCGTTTATCCGTCGTTATTATCCCCTTGTTGCTGATCCTTTGTTTTTTTCATTTACCACACAGGGACCCTGAAATATATGGTAAATACCAGGTTACATCTATGTGGACCAATGACAAAGCCATCCATCAGGGTGACTGCAAAGACAGTGTATTGACGAATGTATTTATCGATGAAAACAATGATTGTGTATTTGCATATAACAGCCTGGAAAGGCTTGTACTTGGAACTTACAAGTATGATCGGGCCTCAAGCCATATGCAGGTTGTCTGGAGATTCCCTCCTGTGGTCCACGATACGCTCGATGCGCGATTGAAGCATACCCCTGACGGCCTCACCCTGGATGGCAGGATGGGACAATCTTTGGTGAGGATGGAGCTGAAAAAGATAATCAACTAGAAAATCGGATCCTTTTTAGAAAAAATCCGTTAAATGCAATCCTATGTAGTGCAGGGAAGCTAATATTGTATCAAATCTAACTAAACAAACAAATAACCAGATATGAGCGAACCAATGATCGTGAAAAGTACTATAGATATCAACGCACCGGCCGAAAAGGTTTGGAATGCACTCGTCAATCCGGAAGAAACAAAAAAGTATATGTTCGGATGCGAAGCAATCTCTGATTGGAAAGTAGGGAGCCCTCTGCTTTGGCGGGCTGATTATGAAGGGAAAGAAATGGTTTTTGTAAAGGGAACAATAGTGGATATAAGGCCCGGGATTTACCTCGCCTATACGACGATCGATCCCAACAGCACCACTGTGACGGATATTCCTGAAAATTATGTTACGGTGACCTATACATTGACATCCAAGGGGAAACAAACCGTTCTGGATATAACCCAGGGCGATTTTGCAACGGTAGCGGACGGAGAGAAAAGATACAAGGAAACCTATAATGACGGAGACGGATGGGGGCCGGTTCTGCGGGAAATCAAAAAATTGGTAGAAAACTAACTCTCAATTCTGCACTTTATTTCCCATTTCGGGACTAATGCGTAACTGGAAAATTAAATTACACGTTGATAATCAGCCAGTTAATTTCTGGTATGCCAATTGAATTATCCTATTCGGTTTTTCATAGGATATTGGATTTAAAAACGGGGTGTATGTCTATACTGCTCCTTTTTTTTTGCCCCTACCTCATTGATTCCCCATTCTCCCCTGAGTTTTTCCCCTACTTTTAAAAAAATCCCCGTTCATTTGTGATTTTTGTGGCCTTTCTGCGAATAATAGATTGTACGAATCTATACACGAACCATGAACCTACCGACCGACCAGGATGAATTTTTGCAGATGATCCGGGATAATCAACGTATCCTGTTTAAAATATGTAACTCCTATTGCCGGAACAAAAACGACCGGGAAGACCTTGCTCAGGAAATCATCTATCAATTATGGAAATCCGGTGGCCATTATAATTCCGATCAACGATTTTCTACCTGGATGTACCGGATTGCCCTGAATGTGGCCATATCCTTCTATCGTAAAGAGAAAAAAGAAGGGGCAAAGGAATCTTTTGGCGAAGGCAGTAACCTGCCCCCCCATCTTTTAATCGATATCGGGAATGAAACGGAGGATACATCGGAAATAGAGGACCGGAGCCGACGCCTGCAGCAATACATCCGGGAGCTGAATGAACTCGACAAGGCCCTGATGATTCTGTACCTGGAAGAAAACAGTTATAAAGAGATTTCGGGGATTATGGGTATTACCGAAACGAATGTGGCTACCCGGATAAGTCGTATCAAAGTTATTTTAAAACAAAAATTTTCCCAATAAAACCATTTACTATGAGCACAGAAATGAGCAGGGACGAATTCATCCATATCTGGAAAGCCTGCGACGAAAAATTGGACAAGTCTTTAACCCTGAATTTGTACCTGGTTAAGGATATGCAGATGCGTAAGGTCAGAACGAATCTTAATTCCATGATTGCCACCAGGATCCTGGGGATCGTATTTGGCCTGGCCTGGTTATTATTGCTTTGCGTAGCCTTTTATTTTGTCCGGACGCAAATCGTCATGGCAGTATCCATCGGGGTATTTATCATCTGTACAGGCGTCGCCATCATTGATTATATCCGGGATATCATGACCCTTCAGCATATAAGTTATGTGGAAAGCATACTGGAAACCCAGGAGAAACTGGCTGTCCTGCAAAGATCCATGATCCGGAGCATCCGGGTTCTTTGGCTTCAGCTTCCTTTCTGGTCTACATTTTTTATCAGTAATGCTTTTATCCGGGATGGAGGCATTCGGTTCTGGATCATCCAAACCCCGATCACCCTGTTCTTTGTCGGTTTGACGGTAGTCCTGTTCAGAAATCTTATCCCGGAAAATATGAATAAGAAAAAATGGGTAAAGGCCCTGATCAATGATTCAGGAATTAGAAAGGTGTCCCGGGCGATGACCTTTATCCGGGAATTGGAAGATTTTAAAAAAGGATAATCCATTACATTTGGGGCCTAATCCAGACTTGCATAATGATCCCTTCCGCCCATCGTTACTTTATCATCAATAAACCTTGTGATATGGTCTCGCAATTCGTGAGCTCCCATGAGGTGCGGCTGTTGGGTGATCTTGACTTTGTATTTCCTGAAGGTACCCATCCTATAGGCAGGCTGGACAATCATTCGGAAGGTTTGTTGATTCTGACTACCAATAAAAAAGTGACGCGTCTTTTATTTGAAAGCGAGACCCTTCACAAAAGGACCTACCTGGTAAAAGTAAAACATGCCGTGAGTGCTGAAAACCTGGACCGGTTACGAAAAGGGATCGGTATCCGGGTACGTGGCGGTGGAGATTATATTACGACGGCCTGTGAGGCGGAGATCGTGGACAAGCCTACCAATCTGTTCGGGAATGGATGGGAAGGATGGGAGTTTACTCCACATACCTGGTTGCAGATTACCCTTACGGAAGGGAAGTTCCGTCAGATCAGAAAAATGGTGGCAGCGATCGGTCACCGTTGTATCCGCCTGATCCGGTTGTCTATAGAAGAACTGGAATTAGAAGATCTGCCTGTTGGCGGGGTCAGGGAAATAGAAGAACCTGCGTTTTTTCGAAAGTTAAAAATAACCCTTTAATAAATTGCCTTATGAAACCTGCCTCACCTCTGATTTTTCTGTCCCATCTTTTTCCATTCCACTTTTTTAGCCTGTTCCTGTCCTTTATCCTGTTCCTCTCTTTTGGCCTGTTCTTCTCTTTTAATAGTTATGGCCAGTTTGCCTGGCACAAGGTCAGCGAAGAATTGATTTTTACCGATCCGCCTTTTAAAGAATGTCATGCTTCCACAATTGTCGAAGTTTCTCCGGGCAAATTAATGACCGCTTGTTTCGGTGGAACCCGGGAAGGAAAAAAGGACGTAACGATATGGCTGTCTGAACAGAAAAAGGCAAAACAGAAAAAAGGAAAATGGACGCAACCCTTTTGCATCGCTGACGGAGTAATTACAGATGATCAAAAGAAA
Organism: Flavitalea flava; assembly: GCF_054461575.1. Lineage (NCBI taxonomy): Bacteria > Pseudomonadati > Bacteroidota > Chitinophagia > Chitinophagales > Chitinophagaceae > Flavitalea > Flavitalea flava. The sequence continues at coordinate 6,269 of NZ_JBTLQH010000076.1, read as the reverse complement.
TCCATGACCGGAAGTTACAGGGATAGCCTGCGGTTTCCCTGTTGGAACCCCGTACTGTTCAGGGACAAGGAAGGGAAATTGTTTTTATTTTATAAGATCGGACCCAAACCCAGGGAATGGTGGGGTATGGTCAGGACTTCCTCCGATAACGGAAGAACCTGGTCGATGCCCGAACGATTACCCGAAGGGGTATTGGGCCCTATAAAAAATAAGCCTGTCCAGTTAAAAGACGGAACACTGCTTTCTCCGTCCAGTGTCGAGACAAAAGATACCTGGAAAGTCTATATAGAAAGATCTTCGGATCTGGGTAGAACCTGGGAGATCATTCCTGTGGATTCCAATGCCGGTGTTAAGGCCATTCAACCCAGCATCCTGATTTATCCTGATAATCGGTTACAAATACTTTGCCGGAGCGATCAGGATCGTATCCTCGAGGCATGGTCCTCAGATAACGGAAAGACATGGGGAAATCTTTCGAAGCTGGATTTACCCAATCCTAACTCCGGAATCGATGCAGTTTCTTTACAAAACGGGTGGCAGCTCCTGGTCTATAACCCCACTATCGGGGGAAAGGAATGGTTTAACAGCAGGGGAAAATTGAACGTAGCTGTTTCCAAAGACGGACGCCAGTGGAAAGATATTGCCATTCTGGAGGATGGGGAAAAAGAAGAATTCAGCTATCCTGCCGTTATTCAGGCTACTGATGGAAAAGTGCATATTACATATACCTTTGACAGGAAGAATATAAAACACGTAGTATTGGAAGAAAATTAAAAAAAAACCTTTTTATGAAAAAACTTTTTTCTTTATTGTTCCTCGGCAACCTCACCTTATTCGCCTATTCACAGGAGAAGACCGCACCAACTTTACGATCCATCCTTTTGGAACAATTCCAGACAACCTGGAACAAACAGGATTGGTTTGTTCCCGTTCAGAAATCCCTCGAAGGGGTCACTGCCAAACAGGCTATGTGGAAACCCTCCGATTCAAGCCATTCCATAGGCCAATTGGCTTATCATTTATATTTTTGGAACCAGCAGGAACTGGATAAATTCAATGGAGTTAAGCCAAAGCCCTTTTCCGGGAACAACGATGAGACTTTCACTGCCTTCACCGAAGAGTCATGGGCGGCTACCATACGGCAATTGGACCAGGTAATGAAAGACTGGGAGACGGTCATCAAAAATGCAGACGAGGCCAAATTACAAACCTGGTATTCCGTCATCGCCCATATCAGCGCTCATAATGCCTATCATACCGGGCAAATCCTCTATGCACGGAAGTTACAGGGGGCCTGGGACTCGTCCAAAGGGGTGAAATAGATTTTCGGGTTATACAGTAGCACCTAAAAATTTTATTCAATAATTAAAGATGAGTGATACAAGGTTTGACAAACAGGTTGCCATAGTCACCGGCGCAGGTCAGGGAATAGGTTTCGGAATTGCCAGGGAGTTATCCCTTAACGGGGCTTCGGTTATCCTGAACGATGCAGATGCGGAACTGGCCGAAAAAGCAGCTTTCACGATTGCCGCCTTGGGAGGGACCTGCCTTTCTGCGCCTGGCGATGCTTCGGATGTAAAATTTATCAGGAGTTTGGTTGATCTGGCGGTAGAAAGATTTGGAGGAGTTACCCTGGCGGTGGCCAATGCCGGTCTTTCTTTATATGGTAACTTCCTGGACTATCCGGAGCAGGATTTTGATAAGGTAATGAAATTAAATCTCGGTGGAAGTTTTTACCTGGCTCAGGCAGTAGCCAATCAGATCATCAAACAAAACAGTGGCGGCAGCATTGTATTTCTGAGCAGTGTGGTGGGGCATCAGGCGCACAAGGATCTGGCGGCTTATTCCGTAACAAAGGCCGGACTGGAAATGCTGGCTAAAAACCTGGTAGTAGAATTATCTCCATACAAGATTACCGTCAACGCCGTAGCACCCGGCGCAACATTAACCGAACGGACCTTAACCTTTGACGGGTATGAAAATGCCTGGTCAACCATTACTCCGATGGGCCGGCCTGCTACCGTCGGCGATATTACCCGGGCTGTCCTTTTCTTTTTATCTCCAGCCTCCAGGCATATAACAGGACAAAGCCTGGTCATAGACGGGGGCTGGACATCGGTCAGCCCATTACCACCGGATAAATAGAGGAAAAGGAAGGAATATAATGACGCAAAAATCAGGAATGACAAATTCAATTAACTGGGGCATCATCGGATGCGGAAATGTGACTGAAATAAAGAGCGGTCCGGCCTTTAATAAGATACCAGGCAGCCGTTTAATTGCCGTTATGCGGCGTGATGCCGGTAAAGCAAGAGACTATGCAGCCAGACATAAGGTCGCCAAATGGTATACAGATGCAGAAGAAATGATGAATGACCCGGAGATCAATGCTATTTATATCGCCACTCCTCCTGCCTTTCATTTACCCTATGCAATAGCTGCGTTAAAAAAAGGCCTGCATGTATATGTTGAGAAGCCGGTTACGCTTAATGCCGGCGAGGCGGGGAAAATGGCGGATGAGGTAAGGCAAAGTCAGGGTAAATTGAGCGTTGCACACTACCGCCGCAGACTACCCCTGTTTTTACGGATTAAGGAGTTGATCGGAAATGGAAGTATTGGTGAGATCCGTACGGTACAGATAAGATTATGGCAAAGCCGGAAACCTGCTTTTACGGGCGGAGAAGTTTCCCATTCGGATCACCATTCGGATCGCCATTCAGGTGCAGATACAAACTGGCGTGTACAACCCGAACTTTCCGGCGGAGGGTATTTTCACGACCTGGCGCCGCATCAGCTCGACCTGATGTTGTACTATTTTGGAGAGCCCCTGAAATACCACGGTTTTGGCTTAAACCAGGCGAAGACCACCAGGGCCGATGATCATGTCTGCGGCCAGCTTGTTTTTAAGAACGGCATAGTGGTAAATGGCTCCTGGTGCTTTAATGTTGGAAGAGAAGAGCAGGCGGATACCTGCGAGATCATCGGAACGGAAGGACATATTACCTTTGCATTTTTTGGAGACTATGTCAGTTGGAAAAGCTACAAGTCTCCAAATAAGGAGGAAAACAAACCTGAAGTAAGGGAGATTTTTATCCATCCCAGTTCCATACAAGAACCCATGATCGGAGAGGTCGTCGCCTATTTCAGCGGATTACAGGAAAATCCCTGCGGAATTGACGAGGCCAGTCAATTAATGGATATTATGGATGTATTCTCAGGGGCTGTCTCAGGATAACTCACCCCTCATTCACCCCCCGTTCACCCCCTATTCAACCCCCTATTCTCATTTCTGAACTTTCTTTCCCATTTTGGAACAAAATCATAAATGAAAAACTGAATTAACGATTGATAATCAAATGGTTGTCTTCTGGTATGCCAATTGAATTATACTATTCGGTTTTTCATAGGATATTGGATTTAAAAACGGGAGTGTATTTCTATACTGCTCCTTTTTTTTTGCCCCTACCTGATCCCTTTGCCACCGTTTGTTTTAATGGATGGTGATGTTGCTGGATTTATAGGTATAAAAGACTCTTTTTTCATCTGGCTGCTTAGCAGTTACAGAACTGAATTGCGATTCATGGACATCGTCCAGCACTACTGGTAACCGATAATCTTTTTTACCGCAGGATAACCCGATAGTGGAAAAATGCAGGTCCCGCGCATGGCGGATATATATACCCCAGGCCGGGAGCTCTTTGAACATGGAAAAATCCGGGTATACGGCTGCTACTTCCGGGACCTGATCCAAAGAGTCCAATGAGATTTTTGCAAAGAAGGGATTTCCGCCTCCCGGATGTTTTATTTCTATGTTTTTTAGCGTGATCCCGGAAATCAGTGCATTGGGCAATCCGGTGATGATCACTGCCGGTGAAATATTTCTCGGCATATCTTCTATAGGGCCTTCATAACCGTATCCTGCGTCAGGCTTTGTAGCCGGAACTTCGGCATACACGTTACGGATGCTTACATTTTCCAACCGTCCTTTTTTACCTGCCAAACGCTCTCCGATGCGCAGGAAAATGATATTGCCTGTATTATAAACCTGAAGACTGTCAACTTCTATACCTTCAACAAAACCACCGTCGACGGCTTCCAATGCTATGGCAGAGCGATAGGTATCGAATACCTTATTATTCAGTATGCGGATATTTTTAAACCCTCCGCGCGAAGCGGTGCCAAACTTAATGCCATTTGCGCTGGAACGGATCGTATTGTTCCGGATCAGGATATTATTGCAAAACACTTTGGCATCATGGGACTTAAGGCAAATACAATCATCCGCTGCATCGAAATAAGAATTAGTTACGGTTACACTGTCGCAATCCACGATATCGATTCCATCTTCGTTCCAGAATTCCTTATTATCGACATAAATGCTGTCTACTCTTAACTGTTTGCACTGATCATAGGTTTGATTCCAACTGGCTGAATTTCGAAAGGTCACACCCAGGATCGATATGTTGGTGCAGGAACGGAAATAAACGTTCATGGGCCTTGCCGTTTCTACCGGTCTTCCATATTTTAAGGGATCCTTTACAAGACCTTTGTCAATGATATCGATAAGATTTGCTGCCACATATTTTCCCTGTCCGTCAATCGTCCCTTTTCCGGTTATGCCAATATTTACCTGGTCGTTCGCAAAGATCATTGCCGTCCAGCCATTTTTTTCATAGTCAAATGGGTTTAAAGATCCCAGTAATACGGCTCCTTCTTCCAGATGAATGATGGTATTCGATTTCAGGTGGATGCTACCGGTAAGGTACCTGCCTACCGGAAAAACCAGTCTCCCTCCTCCTTTCTGGTTTATAAAATCGATGGCAAATTGGATAGACCGGGTATTAAGGGTGATACCATCTGCATGTATTCCAAACAACGAAACGGCATAATCTTTTGCCAGAAGAAACGATGATGGAAAGCAAAGGAGGGCTATTACCAGGTACTTTTTAAGGCTCATGCGTCAATTTTTAAGTCGGTTAGGATTTTGCCCATGAAGCTAGCCGCAATTCAATCAGGCAGGTAAAAAAAACTTCTCCTTTTTTTGTCCTTTCTGATATTTCTTAGCTTTTTGATAGAAATCGTAAACTTACGATAAAAATAGAGGGGTTTTGCTCTAGGTTGGCCACCCCGCTTACTCTACTTTTGTCTTATCCAATTCCAATGAAATAAACCATATCCAGAAAAACCAAGGTTCATTGTTTTCCCTAAAACGAAAACATTAAAATTCAAATTCTCTGAAAAGCCTCCGACTAATCTTGGGGGTTTTTTCGTTTCTTGCACTCCCCATGTCTTCCGGCAATAACAATCAGGTGAGGATTTATACTGACGGCAGCTGCCATACACAGCTCGGTAAAGGTGCATGGGTAGCTATCCTACTGACCGGAGAAGATAAAGTCGTTTTGTCCGGAGTCGTTGAAGACACGACCCATAACCGCATGGAGGTCCTGGCTGTCATCCGGGCCATCCAACATATCAAAATAAATTACCCTTTCATAAGTCATTTAAAAATAGGTTCCGATAGCCAATACGTAGTTGGTCTTCCCGGTCGCGCCCGGAAACTAAGTGCTTCCGGCTTTGCCAATAAAAAGGGCGTGGAATTGCAGAATGCTGACCTGGTAAAGGAATTCCTGGATCTAACCGGAGCATTCCTTATCGAATGGATAAAGATCAAAGCGCATAGCCAAAATAGCGGATCTCACGGGTCTGACAAAGAATCGGAGGCAGTATACCGGGAATCGGAAGGGATAAGGTACAACAGGGAAGCAGATATTCTGTCCAGGAAATTAGTTCGGGAATTGGTCGCTAAATAAATGGCTCAGTGAGATGTTTTAATTTATCCGGACAGTCAAGTTGCTTAAATTTGAACAACAATGACTGGAAAGAGCAAAAAAAGAACGCGGCGCAAGTATGACGATTCGTTTAAGGAAGACGTCTTAAAGATGATTATTTCGGGCCGACCAGTGGCAGAGATATCCGAGGCATTAGGAATTAGCGAAAATTTGATATACACCTGGAAAAAGAAGGCCCATAAGGGTACAGGAGCTGGAAACGGATCGCCTGGTGGGTATAATGCCGATGCTGCAGCAGAGATTGAGCGGCTCAGAGCGGAACTTCGCCGAGCTGAACAAGAACGTGATATTTTAAAAAAAGCCTTGGTCGTCTTCAGCCGTGGGACTTAACGACGACCTATTGCTTCATAGATGAGCTGCGAACTGACTATCCTATTCAAGTGCTTTGTTCGGTGTTAAAAATACGGCGAAGCTGCTATT
>NZ_JBTLQH010000075.1:0-16075 GCF_054461575.1 Flavitalea flava | reverse complement strand
TCATGCGTGACTCCTTTTCGGGGTCACAGGCCAAAGAAGCCCCGATGGTGAAGAGGCGGTCCTGGACCTCCCTGAGCTGTGTGATCAATAGGGTAACCTGACCGGCGATTTTTGGGGTGGCCAGGACGGTTATTTGGTCCGTTAACAACCCAATGAAAGAATTCAGCTCATCTACCGTTCCATACGATTCGATGCGCAAATGGCTTTTGGGAACCTTGGTTCCCCCGATAAGCGCCGTTCTCCCTTTATCGCCTGTACGGGTATATATTTTAAATGCCATGGATCAATATTTACACTTTTTGGGGCGCTCCCGTTCCCATTCCTCTGGGGACCTGTTTGCGATCGCTCTCGATCACGCCATCCCGTAAACGAACAACCCGGTGAGCGTAATGGGCGATATCCTCCTCATGGGTCACCAGCACCACTGTATTGCCCCCAGCCTGGATTGCGGAGAATATATCCATGATCTCCACGGAGGTCTTACTGTCAAGATTACCGGTAGGCTCATCGGCCAGGATCAGGGAAGGGTTATTGACGAGGGCCCTGGCTATGGCCACACGCTGGCACTGGCCACCGGAAAGCTCATTAGGCTTATGATGACTTCTGTCCGTCAGACTGACTTTTGCCAGGACCTCCATGGCTCTTTCTATTCGTTGTTTTTTGGGCATTCCCGCGTAAACGAGGGGAAGGGCGACATTTTCCACGGCAGTCAGCCTGGGCAGCAGGTTAAATTGCTGAAAAACAAAACCAATCTCTATGTTCCGGACGTCGGCCAGGTCGTCGTCCGCCATTTTGCTCACGTCTTGTCCATTCAGGATATAGGCTCCTGCGGTGGGAGAGTCGAGACAACCTATTATATTCATCAGGGTGCTCTTCCCGGATCCGGAAGGTCCCATAAGAGCTACATATTCATTTTTAAATATATCCAGGTTAACGCTTTTCAGTACCGGCAAGGCCTGCTTCCCCATGAAGTAGCTTTTGCGGAGATCTTCGAGATGTATGATAGGTGTACTCATGGTGAAAAAATAGGAAGAAGGTGATAAGTCATACGGGGTTATGTTTTTGAAGGGTTCCTGATCACTTTAGGAACCGAAAAGTATTCTCCATCCGATTCCGGGGCATTTGCCAGCGCTTGCTGATGGCTGACGGATCCCTGCAATTTATCCTCGCGTAATACATTTATTTCCGGGCTCATATGCAGCAAAGGTTCCACGCCGGCCGTATCGAGCTCCTGCAGTTTTTCCACGAAATGGATCATTTTCTGAAGATCTTTTTTGATCTCTTCTTTTTCGGCAGCATTGAATTGCAGCCTGGCCAGATTCGACAGGTTATCAATCAGGGCATCGTTCACTTCCATGCGCGGTTTGATTTAAAGACAAAAATAGTGATTTAGGGTCAATATAGCTGCAAGCTTGCAGCTTGGAGCTTTTTACTATCTTCGCCGTTCGTATGGAAAAAAAGAAAGAAATAGTAATGAGCGGCATCCGGCCAACCGGGTTCTTACACCTGGGAAACTACTTCGGGGCCCTTCAGAATTATGTGCGTATGCAGGAGTCCTATACGTGTTTTTTCATGGTGGCTGATCTCCATGCCCTGACAACGCACCCGGATACCCGGCAATTAAAGGAACACGTACGACGGGTATTGGCAGAAAACATTGCCAGCGGTCTGGATCCTGACAAATGCGCCTTGTATTGTCAAAGCCATGTGCCGGAAACCGCCGAGTTATACCTGTTCCTGAATATGCTGGCCTATATGGGCGAACTCGAAAAAACCCCCACTTTCAAGGATAAGGTACGGATGCAACCCGAAAACGTAAACGCCGGATTGCTGACCTACCCTGTCCTGCAGGCAGCCGATATTATCCTGCACCGGGCTACCCTGGTTCCGGTGGGTAAGGACCAGGAACAGCACCTGGAGATGGCAAGGACCTATGTCAACAGGTTCGGCCATCGTTACGGGAATGTATTTCCAGAGCCATATGCCTTTAATTTCGGAGAGGAATTGGTAAAAGTGCCCAGCCTGGATGGAACAGGCAAAATGAGCAAAAGTGAAAATCAAATGGCCACGCTCTATCTGGCTGACAGTGATGAGGTGATCCGGAAAAAAGTTACAAAGGCAAAGACAGATGGCGGTGCTACAGGGGAAGGAGTGGTTATGTCCGATTCGGTGGCTAACCTGTTCCAGTTGGTGAAGCTGGTCAGTCCACCGGAAACTCTGCAAAAATTTGAAGCGGATTACAAGGCGGGAACTATCCGTTACGGGGATTTAAAAAAGGAACTGGGAGAGGATATGGTAAGATTTATTTCCCCGATCCGGGAAAGGACAGAGGCAATCCGAAATGATGAAGCCTATCTCGCCGGAGTTATGGAAAAAGGCGCAGCCAAAGCGAGAGAAAGCGCACAAATCACCCTCCGGCTGGCAAAGGAGGCTATGGGGCTTAACTATTATTAGGGAATAAAAAATAGTAGGAGATTAAACCTTAATTCCAGAAAGAAGTAATATCTTAAAATTTATTTCGGATAAAAAAAGGGGAAAACTAACCGTTACGCGATTCAGAATACCACACCATGGCAAAAAACAAGAAGCCCAAACATATTGCAGTAGCCGGTAACATTGGCGCCGGAAAGACTACGTTGACAGAAATGCTCAGCAAACATTATCGCTGGATCCCCCAATTTGAGGATGTCGACCACAATCCTTACCTGAATGATTTTTACGAAGATATGCCCAGGTGGAGTTTTAATCTGCAGATATTCTTCCTCAACAGCCGCCTCAATCAATTACTGGAGATCCATTCCGGAACAGAGACCGTTGTTCAGGACCGTACCATCTACGAAGATGCGCACATCTTTGCTCCCAATCTGCATGAAATGGGGTTAATGAGCAAACGGGACTATAATAATTATTTTCAGTTCTTTCAGACCTTGAAAAGAATGGTAGAGCCCCCCGATCTGCTGATCTATTTGCAGGCTTCCGTCCCCACTTTAGTGGCCCAGATACAGAAACGGGGCAGGGAATACGAGGAGAATATAAGACTGGACTATCTGAAACGCCTGAATGACTTTTACAATAAATGGATCGAAGGATATAAAGAAGGGCCTTTACTGATCGTAGATGTCGACAGGAATAAATTCCCGGATAATGAGGAGCATTTAGGGGAGATCATCACCCGGATCGATTCCCAGCTCTACGGCCTTTTCTAGTAAGAGTGCTTCAACAGCTAATAGTTCTTCAACAGCTAATAGTTCCTCAACAGCCACAAATAAAAACTCCATCAGGCTGATGGAGTTAGTTTTGGCAAACAATCGCAGCATATAGTATTCCTTTTCGGAATTAGCTGCGCCAAGTTCTGTTATTTTATTCTTAAATAAAAATTATTTCAATCTTTTTTTTTATTTTTTTGGAGCTGCCGCTAAAATCTCAGCAGAAACCCCATCGGCATATTTCTCAAAATTGGTTATAAACCAGCCTGCCAGCTTACCGGCCATCGCATCATAAGCATTTTTATCCTCCCAGGTACTGCGGGGATCCAGCAGTGCGGCCGGAACGCCCGGACAGGATTTCGGAACTGCCATTCCAAAAACAGGATCGGTTACGGTCTCCACCTGATCCAGCTTACCTTCCAGAACGGCCGTGATCATGGCCCTTGTATACGGCAGGCTAATCCGGGTTCCTTTCAGATAAGGGCCACCTGACCACCCGGTATTGATCATCCAGACATTTACACCATTGTCCTTCATCTTTTTACCAAGGATCTCTGCATACCTTCCAGGGTGAAGGGGTAGGAAGGGGGCGCCGAAACAGGCACTAAAAGTGGACTTCGGTTCGGTAATGCCTGTTTCCGTACCTGCTACTTTTGCTGTATATCCTGAAATGAACTGGTACATGGCTTGTCCGGGGTTTAGCCGCGAAACCGGGGGTAATACGCCATACGCATCACAGGTAAGGAAAAATATGTTCTTAGGGGTATTACCGACTGAAGGTTCTACCGTATTGCCGATGTAGGGGAGGGGATAGGACACCCTTGTGTTTTCAGTAACTGACCCGTCCTCAAAATTGATTTTATCAGTTCCCGGAAAGAATTTTACATTTTCTACCAGGGCTCCGGTGCGTATGGCCTGGTAGATGCCAGGTTCTCTGTCCTTATTCAGATTAATGCATTTAGCATAACAACCTCCTTCAAAATTGAACACATTATCTTCCGTCCAGCCATGTTCGTCGTCTCCAATGAGATAACGCTTCGGATCGGCGCTAAGCGTCGTTTTGCCGGTGCCGCTAAGGCCGAAGAAAATAGCGGTATCTCCCTTCCTGCCCATGTTGGCGGAGCAATGCATGCTCAGCACTTTATTTTCCTGGGGGAGCAGGTAATTCAAAATGGTGAAAACAGCCTTTTTTGTTTCTCCTGTATACCCTGTCCCTGCCAGCAGGATCATTTTATGCCGGAAAGAGATAACCACAGCATTGGACTGCCGGGTTCCACAGGTCGCAGGATCCAGTTGGAGACCAGGGGCGGACAGAATCTGCCAACCGGCTTGGAAATGTTCCAGTTCTTCTTCTGTGGGCCGCAGGAACATGTTATACGCAAACAGGTTCATGGATGGGGTTTCATTGATAATGCGGATATTAAGACGGTAACGGAGGTCGGCACATACATAACAATCCCGGATCCACAATTCCGGGAGACGGTTGAGGTAGGCGGTTATCCTGGAAAAGATGGCATCGAAAAATTTTTCTTCTATCGGCTGGTTAAAATCATTCCAATGGATCGTATTTGCCGTGATTTCGTCTTTTACGATAAACCGGTCTTTTGGGCTGCGGCCAGTAAATTCACCCGTCCGGATCACCAGCGCGCCTGTATCGTTCAAAACACCTTCTTTTCTTCTCAGGCAATCCCCGATCAATTCATCCGGGGGAAGTTGGTAATGGATCGAATCGGAAACACGTAGACCAAGCTGTACCAATCGGTTGCCAGGAATTGAGGTTAAAGGCACTGACATAACAATCGTTTGTTTAGGGGACAAAGTTAAAATTAAAAAATATCTAAAACAAAGGTGAGTATGACGGTTTAATTTGAAAATTTCAAACAGTATGCCGTTTGTAATGAATTTATTCTAACTAACGATCGTTAGTTTAGGATGAAATCCCTGAATAGGATGGATTGGTAAATCATTCATTATTTTTACAGTTCCGTCGGCATTGTTTAAAAAAGATCCGGGAAGGGCAACCGTTGCCTGGTGAAAATCGAATAAGTTAATAACAGATTGAAAATCGATGAAATATAATCCACCTCATCCGGAATTATTCACGGCGAACAGAGCGCGTTTTTCCAAAGAATTGTTACCGGGCTCGGTCGCTATTTTCGTCAGCAATGATGAAATGCCATCCAATGGAGACGCCTTTTATACCTTCCGGCAGAACAGTAATCTTTTCTGGATATCCGGTATTACCCAAGAGGATAGTATGGTCATCCTGTTCCCTGAGCATCCGGACCCGAGATACCGGGAAATACTCGTATTGGCGCGCCCCAATGAAACGAAGGAAAAATGGGATGGCAAACGGCTGCGGGCTGAGGAAGCCCGCCAGCTTTCGGGGATCCGGACCATCGTATGGCTGGATGCGCTGCCCGGATTGTTCCCTCAATGGGTGAACCTGGCAGAGCGGATCTACCTTTCTTCCAATGAAAATGACCGGAAAACAGGTAATATACAAACACGGGAATACCGGTTTATTCAGGAAATGAAGGAACGTTTTCCATTGCATCAGTATCACCGTTCTGCCAGCATTCTTAAAGGATTGCGTGGTATAAAGACTTCGCTGGAGATCACCGTAATGCAGCAGGCGGTGGAAATAACCCATCAAACCTTTATCCGTTTGCTGAAAAAGATAAAGCCCGGGATCATGGAAAATGAGATCGAAGCGGAGATCTATTACAACTTTCTCTCCCGGGGTTCTGCAGGTCCGGCCTATAATAGTATAGTGGCCAGCGGAGACAGAGCCAGGACCCTGCACTATATTACCAATAACCAGGAATGCAGGGACAGTGAATTGGTATTGTTGGATTTTGGGGCGGAATACGGAGGCTATTGTGCAGATATGACCAGGACGGTGCCTGTAAATGGAAAATTTACCAACCGGCAGCGGGAGGTCTATGACGCCTGTCTGCATTTACACCGGTATGCGAAAAGCCTGTTGAAACCGGGTTTGCTGTTTACGGACTATCAGGTTAAAATGGGAGAAGAAGCAGGTAAAATCTTTGTGAAGATCGGCTTGCTTACCGTCTCCGACCTGAAAAATCAGACACCCGAAAGTCCCGCTTATGGAAAATATATGTATCATGGAGTGTCACATCATCTGGGTATCGATGTCCATGATCTGGGGGACCGTACCGGTCCGGTCAGAGAGGGGATGGTCCTCACGGTGGAGCCCGGCATCTATATCGAAGAAGAGCAAATGGGCATCCGGATCGAGAATAATATCCTGATCACGGAAGATGGGAACCAAGACCTGATGGAACATATACCCATCACCGCGGAGGAAATTGAAGCGTTCATGAAAAAATAAAATCCTAATTTCCCGCAAAAGACATAAATAAAACAGATATAAAAACTCGAATGAAAAACATACCTAACCTGTTCACTTTACTTAATCTTTTCTTTGGATGTATTGCGGTTATCCTTATCCTCCAGAACGGTATTACGATCCAGTACAATAATGAAGGTTTACAATATATCGGGATTCCGGAAAAGGTGGGTGTGGCATCGCTATTTATAGGGCTTGCTGCTCTCGTCGATTTCCTGGATGGCCTGGTAGCCCGGTTATTTAAGGCCGTATCCCCTTTGGGCAAACAACTGGATTCCCTGGCGGATGTAGTTAGTTTCGGAGTGGCCCCGGGAATGATCCTCTACCAGTTCCTGCGGATGAGTTTTGCCAGACAGGCAGACGGGCTTGACGTATCCATACTCTGGTTATTACCGGCCTTGCTGATTCCTTGTGCGGGTGCATACCGGCTTGCCCGGTTCAACATAGACGATTCCCAGCAATATGGATTCAAAGGCGTTCCTATTCCGGCTACCGGTCTGCTTATCGCCTCCCTGCCACTCATTTACTGGTATTCCAGCAGTGAAATGGTAAATGAGGTGATTCTGAATAAATGGGCATTATATGGAATCATCCTGTTAATATCCTGGCTTATGGTCAGTGACCTTCCCCTTATTGCTTTAAAATTCAAGGATTATTCCATAAAAAACAATATTCCAAAGGTTATATTACTGATTGTAGCCGTCCTGGCATCCATCTTTTTAAAATGGTTGGCTGTACCCGTGGTATTCATCTTCTACATTTTTGTATCTTTGCTGTTCAAAAAAGCGGGTTAGCCCCGCTGGCCGGACAGGCCCATCATCAGCCGTGCATCGGAGATGGGTTTTATATTCCGGAAATCCAGCTCCGATGCACACAAAACAAAAAAAACAACATGACCTTCTCTGTTCAGGTAAAAGTTATGCCGCTAAAGGAATTATTGGATCCGCAAGGGAAGGCTGTAATGAGTGGTTTGCAAAGCCTGGGTATCCAAACCGTCAGCGATGTGAGGATCGGAAAAAGCATCTCGCTTCAGGTTGAAGCAGGTACAGCGGACGAAGCCAGGAAAATAGCGGAAGAAGCGGGCAGGAAATTATTGGCCAACCCTGTCATGGAATACTTCGAGATAGCTGTAAACTAACACGCGCATTGCTTTATATTGTTCCTTCTCCCATAGGTAATTTGCAGGATATTACGCTTCGGGCATTAGACGTGCTTAAGAAGGTCGATCTTATTCTGGCTGAGGATACCCGGAATTCCTCCCGGCTATTGAATCATTTCCAGATCATCAAGCCGCTCTCTCCCTACCATCAGCATAATGAGCATAAGATCCTTCATCACCTGGTAGACCAAATGTTGCAGGGTAAAACAATGGCCCTGCTTACTGACGCCGGGACACCGGGGGTTTCGGACCCTGCCTTTCTGCTGGTCAGGGAATGCATAAAGACAGGCGTAAAGGTGGAATGCCTGCCCGGAGCTACGGCCTTTGTTCCTGCTCTGGTAAACAGCGGATTGCCTATGCACCGGTTTAGTTTTGAGGGATTTCTGCCCCTGAAAAAAGGGAGGCAGACCGTTCTGAAACAATTAGCGGAAGAAGAACGAACGCTCCTTTTCTATGAATCCCCGGTACGGTTAATAAAGACCTTACAGGATCTGATCCTTTATTTTGGAGAGGACCGGCAATGTTGTGTCAGCAGGGAGCTGACCAAGATATATGAAGAGAACAAACGGGGAACGCTCAGGGAAGTATGCGACTATTTCAGCGAAAAGGGAGTAAAAGGAGAGATCGTGATCGTCGTGGCAGGAAAATAGTAGATTTGTTATAATACCCAATTACCAATAGGTTTAATGCAACTTTAAATTAATGTATTTATGAAAAATGTATTTTGTATGTTATTTTCCTTCGGGCTATTATTGACAGCTGTATCCGTCAATGCGCAGTTCCGCAAGATCCCCGGAGTGGTGACCGATTCCCTGAAAGCAAAATATCCTAATGCAAAAAATGTGACCTGGGAAGATAAACTCTCCTTGTTCAAGGCCAGCTTTAGCCTCGACAGCGGAAATTTCGAGGCTAAATTCAGCAGTAAAGGAGAATGGAAAAGTTCTGAACGCAAAATAACTCCGGAGCAGATTCCAGCACCTGTTAAGGACGGTTTGTCCAAGAGCAAATATGCCGATTGGAAAGTGGGGACGGTCATAATCCGCTACCTTCCCGGCAATATAACCCAGTATGCCATCTCCGTTTCCAAAAGTGATTTTCAAAAGAAAAATCTTCTGTTTGGTGACACAGGACAATTACTCAAGGATAACACCACCCTATAAAATAAAAAGCCACGATCCCTAAAAAGCCCTTGTAAACGATGAATAAAAAAGCTGTTTTCCCGCTTCTTGCTGCTCTGTCCATCCTGTCGATATCAGTATCCGCGCAAGCGAAGCGGGCTTCCGGGCAACATGCCGCACAGACCTCTCCGGGACGCTCCGCAGTACTGGCCTCTGCGCCGGAGGATCGCCCCCAGCAACGGGTAAAATATTCCATGGATATAAATATGGATGTGGCGACCAACCGGTTCAACGGCAAACAAGTCCTGACCTATACCAATAATTTTCCGGATACTTTATTTAAGGTATTCTACCATTTATATTGGAATGCTTTTCAACCGGGCAGTATGATGGATACCCGCAGCAGGGAATTGGGGAAGACTTCCTATGGAAAAGATGAAAAGGGGAATGAAGAGCTGGATTGGGATTCGCGTGTACGGGACCGTATACAACATCTTAAACCCGATGAGGTCGGCTTCCAAAAGGTCATTTCCTTTAAAATGAATGGAGTACTCCAGTCTTACCGGGTGGAAGAAACTATCCTGGAAGTAAAATTGAGCAAACCGGTACTTCCGGGCGCTACGGTAGTCTTCGAGATGGAATTCGATGCGCAGGTACCGTTGCAGGTCAGGCGAAGTGGAAGAGACAATCCTCAGACAGGCGTGCGTTATTCCATGAGCCAATGGTATCCGAGAATTTGTGAATACGATTATGAAGGATGGCATCCCACCCCTTATGTAGCCCGGGAGTTCTATGGCGTATGGGGCGATTACGACGTGAGGATCAGTCTCGATAAGAGTTATATGATCGGAGGAACCGGTTATCTCCAGAATGCAGCACAGGTGGGATACGGTTATGAAGGAGAAGGCGTAAAGGTGGTTCGTCCCGAGGGCGAAAAATTACTCTGGCATTTTGTGGCACCGAACGTACATGATTTTATGTGGGCTGCCGATCCTCAATTCAAACACCTGGTCAGGCATATCCCTAACGGCCCGGTAATTAATGTACTTTATAAGAATAAAAACAAAGAGGCCCTGCAGGATACCCTCTGGAGTGCGCTGGCGGATGCCGCAGTGACGGTCCTTCCTTATATCGAAAAGAATTTTGGCAAATATCCTTACAAACAATATTCGTTCATACATGGCGGTGATGGAGGAATGGAATATCCCATGAGTACCCTGATCCACTCTCCGAGCCTGGGAACTGCTTTTCATGAGTGGATGCACAGTTGGTATCAGGGCATGCTGGGTACGAACGAATCCTTATATGCCTGGATGGACGAGGGATTCACCAGTTATGCCTCGGGTCTGGTACAGAGCTATTATTATACCGTCAGTCTGCAGCAGAATCCCGGAAACGCCGGGTTAAAAAAAATATTGGAAAGAGAGAAACAACAGTTGCCTTATCTTCATTCCGATGCCTATAACAGCTATTTTTCGTTGGTGCGAAGCGGCCTGGAAGAACCTCTTACCACACATGCCGATCATTTTTCCACCAACTATGCGTATAGCGAAGGTTCTTATTCAAAAGGGGAGATGTTCCTTGAGCAATTGGGATATATCACCGGAGCTGCCACCAGGGACAGGATCCTTTTAGAGTACTACCGCTTGTGGCGTTTTAAACATCCCAATGCGGCTGATTTTTTACGGGTGGCTGAAAAGGTCAGCGGTCTTCAGTTGGACTGGTATAAACAATACTGGGTAAATACAACGAGGACCATCGATTATGGGATCGATAGTTTGTGGGAAGAGGAAGGGAAGACTAAAATAAGATTGAAGATGGCAGGCAAAATGCCAATGCCGGTAGATGTGGTTTTACGGTATAAAGATGGAACGAAAGAGATGGCTTATATCCCTCAATACCTGATGTTCGGGGAAAAACCGGTGGAAGATCCGACACTTTCCCGGACCAGTTTTGAGCCCTGGAAATGGACCCATCCGACCTATACTTTTACCATGAACCGCCGTTTGATCGATCTGAGGTCGGTTGAAATCGATCCCAGCCAGCGAATGGCCGATGTCGACCGGAAGAATAATAAACTGGAACTGAATTGGTAGAAATTCAGCGAAACAGGAACGAAAAAGAGAAAGTCCCGCCTTGGTGGGACTTTCTCTTTTTCGTTGTCTATCAGGAGGGTAGATAAGGTAAAATGACTAATGAATATTCGACTTGAACAGCCCTAAAAACAAAAGTAGATGCTCGGACAGGGAAAAACAATACCACTTTGTGGTAGTTTTTGGGGTAACGTTGGGGTTTAGCGACCGTAAAACTTGTTAATGGCCTCTACCCGGTTATTTACATGTAATTTTTCGTAAATATGATAGACGTGTTTTCGAACAGTTTCCTGGCTGATAAACAAACGCCCGGCGATTTCCTTGTAAAGCATTCCTTTTGCCAAAAGCTCCAGAATTTCATTTTCACGGTTCGAAAGAACGCTAAGCGCTTTCCCCTGAAAATTGTTTTCAACCGGATCTCCGGCAGTTGCGTTCATAAACTGAAAGGCATTTACCACTTTACGGGCGATCTGGCTGCTCATGGGGGCACCTCCTTCATGTAATTCCCGTATAGCTTCCAGCAATTTACCAGGGGCGGTTTTTTTCAGGATATAACCATTGGCGCCTGCAGTCAGGGCCTCGAAGATCTTTTCATCTTCTTCATAGACGGTACACATCATATAAAGGATCCCCGGATCCTGGGGCTTTAGTTGCCGCACACAGTCTATTCCGCTCTCGCCATCACCCAGGTTGATATCCATCAGGACCACCTGGGGTTTTACCTGGGGGATCCTGAGGAGCGCTTCTTCCGCACCGGAGAAACTACCAGCCAGCGTGTAGTCCTCCGTCATGAGAATGATCTGCTCCAGGGCGGAACGGATATCTTTATTATCATCTACAATACATACCGATATACTCATGGAGCAAAGGTCAACTCATTCGGCGAGAAAAAAATACCATTTTGTGGTAGTTTTTTCCTCCCGGGGCTCCTTGGCGACAATTTGTCGCCCCGGGAAGAAAAAATTTGAGCCATGCTCGTATGGGCTACGCCCGTAACTTTCGTCCCGTTCCCACGAACGGAACTCAGTTACGCTTCGCTCCACTGGAGCGAACCTCGGTTATGGCGCCAAAGTGGCTTTGCCCCTTTGGAAGCCCCATGGGTGAGACATCATTTCCCGGTGATGTATTTATTCTGAGTGATGTATTCTTTTTGGTGAGTCCTGCCTACAGTGGGTTGTATAACAAATATTTCTCACGGAAATAATCCTCGGAAAAGATCTGGTGGATCTCCATCATCCTTGGCCGGCAGCCGCTCTCCGATATTTCCATGCTCAAATCGCCTCCTTTCAGGCAAATCAGGCCATTGGGAACGGGAAGAGCAGGGCTGGCTGGTTCTGCGCCTTGTCCGGCATTTCCAGGGACTGTCCTTGGGGCTGTGTGGGCTGGGTATTTCCGGAGAAGGGGTTTGGACCAGTCCCAAAGCTCTTTAAGGGGTGCCACGGCTCTGGAAACCGCTGTATCGAACTTCCTGTTCCTGATATCTTCGGCGCGACCATGCTGCACGCTTATATTTGACAGCCCGGTTGCTTCCATTACCGCCTCCACCACTTTGATCTTTTTACCAATGCTGTCCACCAGGTGAAAATGAACTTCCGGGAAAAAAATGGCCAGCGGGATTCCGGGAAAACCTCCTCCCGTACCGATATCGATTATCTCCATGCCTTTTTTCAGGTCAAAAGCCGCCGCGATGCTCAGGGAATGCAAAACGTGTTTTTCATAAAGGCTGTCTATATCCTTTCTGGAAATTACGTTGATCTTAGTGTTCCACTCTTTGTACAGTTCTTCCAATGCAGTGAGCTGCCGCACCTGTACCGGGGAAAAATCGGAAAAATAACGAAGTACTAATTCCAGGTTGACCGGGTTTTTTTCCATAACGTGGGTACAAAGATGAGATAATACACGAACATCCAGATATCGAGAAGCCACCACCAGGCAAAAAGATCCTGCTCCTGCAATTTCTGCATCGCTTTATAATAGATATAGCCTTGAACCAGCAGACGGAGGCCAAAAACAGGCAAAACGATCCGCCAGTCAAAGAGCACGAGACTGGCTATAAATAAGGGGTAAAAAAGTACATGAGAAAAAGAGTATAAACCCAAAAGGAATTTATGCAGGGGAGTATAGAACCTGGCTGTGCTGTAATGCCTTGTTTTCTGGCTGTGCCATTCTCCAAAGGTCTTTTTGGGTTCGGATAAAGTGAAGGTATCCGGATCCACAACAATAGCCGTGTTGGTTCTGGTGGCCACTTTATTAATAAATAAATCATCGTCGCCTCCCGGCAAATGATTGATGGAAGAGAAACCTTTATTACGGAGAAACAGGTCCTTTTTATAAGAAAGATTCCTTCCGACCCCCATATAGGGAATTCCGGCCAGTGCATAAGAAAGATATTGTAAGGCCGTGTGGAAGGTGTCGTACCTGATGATCTTATTTAAAAAGCCCGGACCTTTTTTATACGGCCCATAACCCAGGACTACTTCGATCCCATTATGATAACCATCCTGCATCTTCTGCATCCAGAATTCGCTGGCCGGAACACAATCGGCATCGGTTAACAGTACAATCTCATATTTTGCTTCTTTGATACCCATACTTAAAGGGTATTTTTTGCCAGGTATGCCGATTGCTTCCTGTTCCAGGTTGACTATATGTAATCCTTTAAATGTCTTTTTAAATTCATCGAGAAGAAAACGGGTATCGTCCTGGCTGTTATGGTTGACGACGATAACTTCATGCGTGCTTGGATAGGTTTGGACCAGGGCGCCTGGTAAATGGGTGACCAGTTTTGCGGCTTCGTCCCGTGCACAGATAATGACACTTATCGGGTGCTGTTGTGATTTTTCTTTGGAGGGGGGGAGAAAAAAGGCGAGACGCCTGAAAAACCAACCATAATAGAACAATTGTATCAGGGTGATTACACAAAAAGCAACAAAAAGTATAAGGTGCCAGGGGAAACTTAAGTACAGTTTATTCATAATCTTTCTACGGGTCGGATAAGACCGGTTACGCCTTATCCGTTTTCAAAAATACAGATTAGAGCCGGTTTTGCTCCTTATTCCCTTTAAAATTTCGATAAAGGGGAGCTCAGAGGGGGAGTAATATCGTAAATTGCGCCCAAAACGGGGCCGGATCACCGCTTACCCGATATACGCGAATTATGGCTGCATTAAGATTTGAATTACAGGCCGGCTGTCCCGATACAGGGGCAAGAGCCGGAAAAATAACCACGGATCACGGAGAGATACTCACTCCCATATTTATGCCGGTAGGTACGGCAGGCAGTGTAAAGGCCGTATCCCAGCAACAACTAAAGGAGGATGTCCGGGCACAGATCATCCTGGGCAATACCTACCACCTGTATTTGCGTCCGGGTTTGGATGTGCTGGAGTCCGTCGGCGGGCTACATCGTTTGGCCTCCTGGGACAGACCCATCCTGACCGATAGCGGGGGCTACCAGGTCTTTTCTTTGGCGGGAACCCGGAAAATTCAGGAAGAGGGAGTTCTTTTTCAATCTCATATAGACGGATCCCGGCATATGTTCAGCCCTGAAAAGGTCATGGATATCCAACGGATCATCGGAGCGGATATTATCATGGCCTTTGACGAATGCCCTCCTTACCCCAGTGAATACAGTTACGCTGAGAAATCCATGCATCTTACGCACAGGTGGCTGGACCGGTGTTTTGACCGGTTTAACACCACGGAAGATAAATACGGGTATACCCAAAATCTGTTTCCCATTGTTCAGGGCAGCGTGTTTGCGGATCTGCGAAAGGCCTCCTGTCAGTTTGTATCCGGAAAGAATGCCGTAGGGAACGCGATAGGTGGCTTAAGTGTGGGAGAACCTGAACAGCAATTATACGATATATGCGAGGCCTGCTGTGCTGATCTTCCGGTAGCCAGGCCCCGTTATCTCATGGGGGTCGGCACTCCCTGGAACTTATTGGAATGTATTGCCAGGGGGGTGGATATGTTTGATTGCGTCATGCCAACCCGGAATGGCCGTAATGCCATGCTCTTTACCTCCAAAGGTGTGATCAATATCGACAATAAAAAATGGGAGAAAGATTTTTCTCCCATCGATGATGGGATCGACAATCCCTGGAGCCATTATTATTCCAAGGCCTATTTGCGTCATTTATTGAAATCGAAAGAAATCCTTGGGCTAACGATCGCCAGTGTACACAATCTGGCCTTTTATCTTTACCTGGTCGGCGAAGCACGCAAACATATTGTAGCCGGAGATTATCTCAGCTGGAAGCGGGAACAGGCTGCCATTCTGCAGACACGTTTGTAAATTATTAGCCGAAAGTCCTATTATTAGCCGAAAGTCCTATTATGAACGGAAAGTCCTAAAACTCGTATAAAATTTCAGCCTGGAGCTTGCTGCTTGCTGCTTGTGGCTTAATTTGCGTCCCGAATGCTTAAACTCCTCGACAGGTACATACTTAAGAAATTCATTGGCACTTTTGTGTTCACATTGCTGGTCATTACGGTAATCGCTGTAGTGATCGATACCAGTGAAAAAGCCGATGATTTTGTAAAGTCCAAAATGGGCGCCTGGGATTTGATTATCCATTATTACATTGGGTTCGTGCCTTTTATCATGGCCATGATCTTCCCGCTGATGGTATTCATTGCCGTCATTTATTTTACTTCCAAAATGGCGGGCAAATCTGAATTCATCGCCATCCTGGCGGGGGGAGTCCGGTACAACCGGATGTTAAGGCCTTACCTGCTGGGTTCGGTCCTGCTTGCCGTAATTTTCTGGATTGCCAGCCAGTACTGGGTGCCCCGCGCCAATGAGATCCGTACGGATTTTCAGGCCGTTTATGTGGATGGGAACAGTTCTTATAATTCAGATCCTTACCGGAATAATAATTACTATCTCCGGGTGGACCCGGTCACTTTTGTAGGATTCAGGTATTACGATACCGTCAATAAATCAGCCAGCAATTTTTTCATGCAGAAGATTAAAGATAACAAGGTCTTTTACAATCTCCGGGCGGAAACGGTAAAATGGGACCCTGTCAAAAAAGATTGGAAGCTGACTACCATAATCGAGCGGAAAATTGACGGGATCAAAGAAACAGTCGCAAAGATCGATACCCTGCATGTGAACC
>NZ_JBTLQH010000074.1:0-16104 GCF_054461575.1 Flavitalea flava | reverse complement strand
ATATAGTCCGGTAAACGGCTTTCCAAATACGCCAACAGACCCGCTTTGTCAAAGGAACCCTCCGGAACCACAAAACCTGCCAGCCGTGGATGACCCGCCCTGTCCGCAAAAACCTTTACGACCGCCTGACGAACCTGCCCGCTCTGCTCCAGTACCCGGCTGATCTCTCCTAACTCCACCCGGTATCCACGCAGCTTCACCTGCTCATCCTGGCGACCCAGGTAGACGATGTTCCCATCTGCCTGCCAGCGACACCAATCCCCTGTCCGGTATATCCGGCCAGGACCCTCCACGAAAGGATCGGAGATAAATCGCTCCGCCGTCAGCTCGGGACGGTTCAGATAACCTCGCGAAACTCCCGAACCCCCGATACAGAGCTCCCCGGTAACTCCAACGGGCACTGGTTGAGTATACGCATCAACGATATACAAACGAACATTATCGATTGGTTTACCGATCGATATATTGTTTTCCTCCACTTCCTCCAGATGACAAAAGCGATACACGCTACATCCTACAGTAGCCTCTGTCGGCCCATATTCATTAACGATCTCAGTTTTTCCATTCAACCAAAAAGCAACCTGATTAGCGTGCAAGGCCTCGCCTCCAACGACCAGTCTTCCTGTCAAAGACTCACTATTCCTCGTTTGCATCACCGACTCCAGTAAGGGCAAATGCGCAGGGGTAAGTTTTATAAAATCATAAGGGGCGTATTTGAGGAAGTTTTCTCCGGCAAATACATCCATCGGATCTCCCGATCCGATAATTATAGGCTTGCCCCATAACAAAGGCATAAAAAGGGCTGTCAGAGAGGCATCGAAAGTATAGGACAAGTGCACGAAACTTCCTGATCCGCCAACTTTCCCATTTTCTTCCATATACCGGGTTTTGCCGTTTAACAGGTAATTTACCACGCTGCCATGTTCGACCATTACCCCCTTTGGCTGGCCGGTAGATCCGGAAGTATAAAGTACATAGGCAAGGTCAGCCGGACCAGCAATTCCATGAATGGATCGGCCTGACTCCATTTCTAAAAGATCCTTATCCCGGTCAAGGTCAATGACAAAAGCATGATGATCAAATGCAAGCCTGGACCGGCAGGCACTATTGGTAACTAACAGTTCCACGCCCGCATCCTCCAGCATATACCGGATCCGGTCTGAAGGATAGTCCGGATCGATGGGTAAATATGCTCCCCCCGATTTCAATATCCCCCATAGACCAACGAACATTTCAAATGACCGGTCCAAACAAATGGCTACCAGATTCTCCCCTTTGATGCCCTTACTCTTTAAATAATGGCCCAATTGATTCGAACGAAGATCCAGCTCCCGGTATGTCCATATTCCATCGTCGGACACCAGGGCAACCGCATCAGGACTCCGCAATACCTGTTCTGCAAAAATGTCAGTCAGGGATTTATCAAGGAAAAAATCCTTTTTAGTATCATTGAAATCATCAATTAATTGCCGACGTTCCGGCAAAGACAATAAAGGTAAATTCGCTATCCTTTGTCCAGGCTGTTGAATTATTGATACCAGCAAAGTTTTAAAGTGAATGACCATCCTGTCGATCGTTTCATTCCGAAAAAGTTCCTTGCAATATTCCACACTGCCTTCCCATCCGTCGCTGCTTTCGACCAGAGAAAAGGTCATATCAAATCTTGCTGTATGATGATCTGCTTTTTCCGTCCATAACTCCAGTCCCGGCAAACTGTCCTGATCAACAGTATCCATCATATTGTTCTGCAAAACAAAAAGGACATCGAACAAAGGGTTTCTGCTCATATCCCGCTCCTTTACCACTGCCTCTACTACTTTCTCGAACGGCACCTCCTGATTTTCATAGGCTGCTAACGTCGTTTGTTTTACCCGTTGCAGCAAGGTTATAAAATCCGGGTTATCGCCCAACTCCGTTCGGAGCACCAATGTATTGACAAAAAGACCGATCAGCCCCTCAATTTCCTGCTGTAATCTGCCCGCCAGTACCGTACCAACGGCAATGTCACCCTGACCACCACAGTAACGGTACAATAATATCTTAAAAGCTGCCAGAAACGTCATGAAAAGTGTTACCCCTTCCTGTTGGGACAACCGTTGCAATCCTGCGCATACTTCCTTCTCCACCCGGAAAACAACCAGCCCTCCACGATTGCTTTGTATTGCAGGTCTTGTGTAATCGGTCGGGAGCCCCAAAGGCTGAATACCTTTTAATTGCCTGCGCCAATAGTCGAGCTTTCCCTGCAGCAGGGCTCCTGAAAGATATTGACGCTGCCAGATCGCATAGTCGGCATATTGAAATCGCAAGACCGGCAATTGTGGTTCCCGTTTTTCTACAAACGCTCCATATAATTCCACCAATTCCTTGACCAGGATGCCGGCAGACCATCCGTCCGAAGCGATATGATGTAATACCATAACCAAAATCCATTCCTGTGGGGATAACCAGATGAGATGTACACGTAATTTATTATCCCGGGCAAGATCGAAAGGAGCCCTGACCAACTGATCAATATAGGATTGCAGAATTGTTTCGTTTTCTTTATAGACCGGATCCTCTGTCACCGTCAATATCATTTTTCCATTTTCCATTACCCGCTGAAATGCTTTACCATCCTGTTCCTCCAAGGCCATACGGAAAACTTCATGACGGGCCACGATCTCCTGAAATGCATAGGCAAGGGCCTCCTGCACCAAAAGGCCCTTCATCCTTAATATCATGGGTATATGATAAGGAAAGCTGCCTTCCAACTGATCAATGAACCATAACCGCTCCTGGGCAAAAGACAGAGGTATCCTGTCCGGCCTGATATGCAGACTCAGCAAAGGGATATTTAATCCTCCTGACAAACCTTGCAAATAGCTTGCTAACCGGGAAATAGTGGAATAAATAAACAGATCCTTAATTTTCAAATCCAGTTCCATCTCCCCCCGGATTGCCGATACCATACGTGTTGCCGTTAAGGAATGCCCGCCCAATTCAAAAAAGTTATCATAAATCCCTATGGGTTCGCAACTCAGCACCTTCTGCCAGATCTTTACTAATTGCTTTTCCAGTTCAGTTTCCGGCGCTGCATATTTTTTACTCCCCAAACCAGGAAGATCCATGCCTGACAGGGCTTTCCGATCCACCTTCCCATTTGGAGTCAGAGGCATTTGTCCCAGTATTATCAGCCAGGAGGGTATCATGTACTCCGGTAAATGGTTTTTTAAAAAGGTGAGGATCTCACCCTGACAGCTACTGATGTCTTCCGGCTCCATTCCATTCCAGGGTACGACATAGCCTACCAGGCCGGCTTCCCCATGCGCATCTTTTCTGAACACGACGGCACATTGCTTCACCAGACCGCACTCATCCAATACCCGTTCGACCTCACCAGGTTCGATCCGAAAACCCCGGATCTTCACCTGCTCGTCTATCCGGCCAAGGTATTCGATATTGCCATCCGGAAGCCACCGGCAAAGATCGCCGGTCCTGTACATTCCGGCGTCCATATCGTCAGGCGCTTTTTCAGGATCCATTCCAAAAGGATCAGGCGGGAAGCGTTCCCTCGTCAATTCCGGACGATTCAGATATCCCCTTGCAACGCCGATGCCCGATATCCAAAGTTCCCCCGGTACCCCTATCGGGGAAAGGCCACGATATTTATTGGAAATAAATAATCGGATATTCCCAATGGGTTTCCCAATCGGAACAAGGTTATCTTCCAAGGTTCTGTCGGAGGTATTCCAATACGTAACATCAATTGAAGCTTCTGTAGGTCCATAAAGATTGTGCAGTTCTGCATGAGGAAGGCGATATTCGCATAAACGCACATGAGATTTTTTCAATGCCTCCCCGCTGCATAATATTTTTTTAAGCGTTGTGCAATCACCCGGATGCACTTCGGATAAAAATATTTCCAGCATGGATGGTACGAAATGGATTACCGTTATTTTTTGGGAATCGATAATCCATTTAAGATAATCAACATCCTTATGTCCTTCCGAATGAGCAAAAATTAATTTCGCTCCGGTTAATAAGGGCCATAACAGCTCCCATACAGATACGTCAAAACAATAAGTTGTTTTTTGCAGTACAGCATCTTGCTCCGTAAGGCCGTAATATTGCTGAGCCCAGCACAATCTGTTGACCAATCCCCGGTGCTCGATCATGACACCCTTTGGTCGTCCTGTTGAACCAGATGTATAAATTACGTACACAATATGATGTGGTTCGGAAAAAACTGCAACCCTGGTCGTAGGCTCCTTGGTAATCTCCTCCCATTCCGTGTCCAGTCCGATAATTAAACCTTTGTAATCTGCAGGCAGGCAGGATCTGCAGGCTCCGCTGGCCAGAACAATCCCAATGCCGGTATCCTCCAGTAAATACCCGATCCGCCCCGCAGGAAAGGTTGGGTCGATAGGTACATATGCTCCACCTGCTTTCAGGATTCCCCAAATGCCGATGATCATTTCCAACGATCGCTCCAGGCAAAGTGCTACCAGCATTCCCTCCCGAATACCTTTTTTGCGCAGGTAACAGGCCAACTGGTTCGATCGTTCGTCCAGGTTCCGATAGGTCAGCCATTCCTTTTCAAAAACGACTGCTATCGCGTCCGGACGGCGTTCGACCTGTTCTCCAAACAGTTCTACCAAGGTCTTGTCGATCGGATAATCCGCCCTTGTGTCATTGTACACATCAATAATCTTCCGCCTTTCTCCAAAAGAAAGAACGGAATGTCTGCCCATCCTTTCCTCATAATGCTCCAGGTAGTTATCCATAACCGCGTCGAAATACCCCTGAAGCACTTCCAGGGACAAACCGGACAGCAGTTTTTTTCTGGAGGAAAAATTTACCTGCAACTGGTTTCCGGTTACATTTACCGTACAGTCCAGATAAGTATTGGTAGAAGCATATCCTTCATTTAATGCACTATCATGGCTAGCTTTTAACAGATCGGAAACAGACAGGCTGCTCTCCAGGCTATTATATACGTGAAAATTTATAAAATTAAACAAGGTGTCGAAAAAGGGGTTTCCATTAACTGTCCGTTCCCCGGTAATTTTAGCAATTTGGAACAAGGTTGTTCTATCCCTTTTTTTTAATTCCGAAAGTTTGGCCTCAATCGCTTCGAAATAGGTCCTCCAGGTAAATTCTTCCTGATTAACCTCAAAACGGAAAGGGATGGTATTTAAAAAACAACCCAGCAATTTATCGCCATCTTCTATAATCGGCCGGTTATTGCTGACAAGCCCGAGGGTCACTTCCCCGTCATAGGTCAGCATGCTTATTGTATACAAGTAAGCTCCCAGAAACAACCCTTTAAGGGAAATATTATCTCCTTTAGTCCGGAGCGTCAATGTCCTTAAGTATTTTTCACTATATTTCTTTGCCAGCCTGTGATATCCAGGTTCCTGTGTAAATAATTCCAATCGTTGATAGCCAGACATCTCCGCTTTCCAAAAAATTTCATTTTCTTCTTTTCTTTTTTCTGCGATCCCTTCCAAAATAAAGTCCCTGTAGCTGCAAGACAATGGTCTGAGCGATTTCTGCCAGGGTTTTCCGACTAGACTTAAATACAGGTTATTAAGTTCAGTGTGAAGTGAAGCCACGCTCCATCCGTCTAAAATGGCATGATGAAACTGGAATAAAAATATTTTTTGGTCAGAAAGTCCAAACAGCGCAGCACGCCATAACGGGGCAGTATTGACGGCAAAAGGAATTGCTCTTTCCTTGCGGATATACCCTTGAATAAATTCACTTGCTTCGCCCTGGCTGGCATCCGATAAATCAAAGTACTCAACTTTTACGGGAACTGATTTGTAAACAATTTGAATTCCATCCGAATGAGCCTCCATATTAAACGCCGTCCTCAGAATACCATGTTTTTCAACAAGGAAAACCAGCGCTCTTTCAAAAAGAGCTGCTTCTAAGTTCTTAGATAAGGTAAAAATCATCTGATCATGATAGATGGCCAGGGAAGGCTCCAGCAAAGATGTATATACCATTCCACTCTGGATATCACTCATTGGATAAACATCTTCTATTTCCTCCTGCCTGGGCAGAACAGGAATTATGCTGTTTTTTAAGGCAATTATCTCTTCGTTGATATTATCCGGGGTTTTTGCGGCAAATGTCCTAATTACCGGCTGTTTATTGCTGATCAGCGCGGCCAATTGCTCCAGATCCGAAGACTCATAAACATCTGCAATATTTATTTCGTTATAAAATGCCTTACGCAAGCGGCTGACCACATTAATGATCCTGATAGAATCCCCTCCCAGTTCAAAAAAATTATCCTGTAAGCCAACGCGTTCCACTTCCAGCAACTCCTGCCAGATTTCGGCTATCTTTTTTTCTATCTCCGTGCGGGGAGCTACAAAAGCCAATTCATCCATCCCTGGATCGGGAAGTGCCATCTTATCGGTTTTCCCATTGGGTGTTAAAGGCATTCTTTCCAGTTCAATCAACAAGGATGGAACCATGTATTCCGGAAGACGCATTTCCAGATATCGCATTATTTCCGTTTTTCCAAATCCAACTCCCGGTACAGCATATCCGACCAAACGCTTATTTCCGCTTCTATCCGTTTTTGCCAGTACAACGACCTGGTCAACCAGGCCGCTTTCCTCCATCACTCTTTCAATCTCACCTAATTCTATCCTGTACCCCCTGATCTTTACCTGATCATCTACCCTTCCAATATACTCGATGTTCCCATCCTCCAGCCACCGGCCGAGATCTCCCGTTTTATACAATCGAAAGTCATGCTCTGTGTGAAAAGGGGCAGCAATAAATTTTTCAGCGGTAAGCTCATTTCCGTTCAAGTATCCCCTTGCCAATCCAGCACCCCCAACACAGATTTCTCCTACTATGCCCACAGCACATAACTCCTGCTGCCCGTTAAGAATATAAGCCCTGCGATTGCTTAATGGACGGCCAATGGGTATGCGCCAGGCCTGCTCCTCTTCTTTAAAGGAATAGGTTAAGGAAAAAGTGGTATTCTCGGTTGGGCCATATCCATTTATAATTTCCAGGGTAGGACAGGCCTCCTGTATTTTCCTGATATGATCTCCTGACAATTTATCCCCTCCAATCAGGATCGTCTCTAATCCTTCGAAAATTGTTATATCAGTATCGACCAATTGATTGAACCAGGAGGAAGTGAACCACATTATATTTACCTGCCTTTCTTGGATCTCCTTTTTCAACAAATCACCATCCATCAAAGCAGATTCTTCGCATAATACCAATTGTCCTCCGTTTAATAACATGCTCCAATATTCAAAGGTCGTGGCGTCAAAAGATATCGAACCCGTTACCAACAGAATATCTGTTTGCCGGATTTCAGGATATTCCATGCCCATGACCAGGCTGACAATATTCCGATGTTCAACCATTACGCCTTTCGGCTTTCCGGTAGAACCCGAAGTATACATCACATAGGCCAGATTGCCGGCGTGAAGTTCATTAGGTACATTTTCTACAGGTTCCCCGTTAAAGGCCGCTTCTTCTTTATCAAGGGCAATGATCATACAATCATGATCTGTGGGTATCCTTGCCTGGCATTTTCCGCTGCTTATTATCAAGGACGCTCCCGTATCTTCTAAAATGTAGCGGATTCTTTCCGTGGGATATGCTGGATCGATAGGGACATAAGCTCCTCCTGCCTTCAAAACACCCAGAATACCTACCATCAACTCCACCGATCGTTCGATGCAGATCGCTACAAGTGTTTCTTCCTTTACCCCATTTGCCTTCAGAAAATGGCCCAATTGATTTGACCGTTCATGAAGCGTTCTGTAGGTAAGCTGTTGTTCTCCGAAAATCAAAGCAATATGGTCGGGTGTACTTTGAGCCTGCGCTTCGAACAAGGCAGGCACTGTCATAGATTCCGGGTAAGGCCTTTTGGTATCGTTGAACGTATTTAACAATTGATGCCGTTCAGCCACGGTAAGGATATCAACCTGCATGATCCGTCCGTCAGGTTTTTTTACCATTGCCTTTAGCAACTCCTTATAGTGATCCAGCATCCGGGCAATGGTTTCACCTTTGTACAGGTCGATACAATACTCTACCGTTCCTTCCAGGCCTTCCATTCCTTCCTGCAGGGTAAAGGTCAGGTCAAACTTAGAGGTCTCGTGGACCACAGGCTCCGGCAAAATTTCCAGGCCGCCCAGCTCTCTTCCATTCAAAAATGCCTTAGGATTATTCTGTAACACAAATAATACATCGAATAATGCATTCCTGCCCTTGTCCCGGTCTTTTACCACCTGGTCGACGACTTTCTCAAATGGAGTATCCTGATGCCCGAAGGCCTCCAGGGTGGTTTGTTTCACCCGTTCTATCAATGTTATGAAGGCTGGGTTATCACTCAGGTCGGACCGTAAGGCAAGCATATTAACGAAAAAGCCGATCAGACCTTCCACCTCCTGCATATTACGGTTGGCAACAACGGTGCCCACCGTAATATTTCCCTGACCGCTATAGCGGTATAATAAAACTTTAAAAGCAGCCAGCATGGTCATGAATATGGTTGCGCCCTGCCGTAGAGACAAAACCTGAAGAGCCTCGCTTAGGTCTTTATCGATCCGGAAATAATGATATCGTCCCCTTATACTTCTGACAGAAGGGCGTGCGTAATCCGTAGGAAGATTCAATGGCTCCGCCCCTTTCAATTTCTCTTCCCAATAGGAAAGTTTGTCTGTTAATATTTCTCCTTTCAGGTATTCCCGCTGCCAAATCGCATAATCTGCATATTGGACAGGAAGAGGTGACAACATCGCTCTTTCTTCTTCCAGAAATGATCCGTAAAGTTCCACAAACTCTTCCACCATAATTGATCCTGACCATCCATCTGAAGCAATGTGATGAAGTACAGCTACCAAAACATGGTCCGTTTCTGAAAGCCGGATTAAATGCACCCGCAATTTATGATCGCGGGACAGATCGAAGGGTTCGTCGATCAATCGCCGTATAAGAGAAAGCAGGGCCGGTTGGTTTTCCACAAAATCAGGGCCTTCGATTTCTGTTAATACCCAAATATCTTTTTCCAATACCCGTTGATGAGTCTTTCCCTCTTCCTCTTCGATTATCGTGCGCAATACCTCGTGACGATTTACAATTCCACGTAGTGCATAAAGAAGTGCATCTTTTTGAATATCTCCCCTAAGCCGGAGAGTTACCGGTATATGATATTGTACACTGCCATCCAACTGGTCAATAAACCATAGCCGCTCCTGAGCAAAAGATAAAGGAATTCGCTCAGGTCTCTCCCTTGCAGAGAGCCGGAGATAGTCTGTTTGGCCGGATCGGTCCGTTAATAAGGCTCCTATGGCAGCTATGGTAGGATGCTCGAATATTTCACCGATAGACAATTCTTTTCCCAATCGTTTGCGGATAGCTGAAATTACCCTGATGGCCAGCAGGGAATGCCCCCCGGATTCAAAAAAATCGTCATGGATTCCAACCCGTTCCCTTTCCAGCAATTCCTGCCAGATAGCAGCCAAATCAATTTCCAGCTCGTTACGGGGAGGCGAGTATGGGTTGTTCGCTGACTCTCCTGGTTCTGCCATTGGAAGTCTGCTTCTGTCAATCTTACCATTACTGGTTAAGGGTAGGTGATCCAATTCCACCAGCAGAGATGGAATCATATAATCCGGCAATTTTTCTTTTAGATAACATAATATCCCTTCCAGGTCGAATTTCCCTCTCGGTACCAGGTAGGCCACTAGTCTTCCCTTTTCCTTTTCTCCCAGAACAAAGGACTGCCTTACCAATGTTGTATGCTGAAGCACGTTTTCGATCTCTCCCGGCTCTACGCGATAACCCCTTATTTTTACCTGGTCATCTTCCCTGGTCAGATATTCCATATTACCGTCTTCCAGCCACCGGCAGAGATCCCCTGTCTTATAAAGTCTGTAGCCCGCGCCTGTATCACCGGATGGATCTGCTATAAAGCGTTCTGCTGTAAGATCCTGACGATTCATATAACCTCTGGCCAATCCATCTCCCCCAATATATAATTCACCTGCAGTACCAACCGGACATAAGGCAAGGTCTTTCGATAGAATCAGGGCCCGGGTATTTGAAAATGGTTTCCCAATAGGTATTGCCCCTGGATATATTTCGCCTTTGCCCACGACATGCAATAACTTTCCAATGGTTGTTTCGGTAGGCCCATAGTGATTGATGATCATACAGGAAGATCCTGAATGGGCGATACGTTCAATATACCCTTTTGGCAAGGACTCTCCTCCGAAAAAAAGCAATTGCTTAGGTAGAACAATATCCCCTTCCATACATAAAGCCGCCCAGTGGGAAGGAACAATCTTCAAACAATCAATGGCATGTTTTTGGAAATAGTGTTGAAACAGGGTGGCATCGCTGACCGTGTTCTCCGAAAGCAGGTGCAGCGTGCCTCCTGAAAGCAATGAACTAAAAACAACCGTATTACCAAGATCGGCGGACATCGACGAAACCAAAGCAAAGGATTTACAGGCATATATTTCTGGAATTCTTTTCCGTAAACCCAAAACATAATCCATCAGGCTTTTATGTTCGATCATAACTCCTTTTGGTTTCCCGGTCGAACCTGAAGTATAAATTAAATAGGCCAGATTTTTACAATTCGGAACGGAAGATTTTTGGAGTTCGTCTTCACCGGCAGATGAAAAGGGTATGGTATCCGCATTTACTACACTGACTCCCGCCAGTGAGCAATTCCTGTTTATCAGCTCCTGCAACTTTTTCTCATACTTCGCTCCGGTAATTACGTTTGTACAGGAAATATCTTCCAGGATAAAACGTATCCGGTCTTCCGGGAATTCCGGGTCAATCGGGACATATGCGGCTCCTGCTTTCATTATTCCCAGTAAACCTGCTATTATTTCCGGTGATCTATCCATGCAGATCGCTACCAATCCTTCTTTTGGAAGTCCCTTCTTCCTCAGGTAAGCGCAAATCTGCCCGGCGCGGTCGTTTAGCTCTTTATAGGTTAACTGACCGTTCTCAGCAAATATAGCGATCGCATCCGGCGTTTTTTTCTGTTGCTCTTCAAAAAGATCAGGGAATGTCTGGTCCAGTTCAAAAGACCCCGTGCCAAAATTGAAGTCCTGCAAAAGCTGATGTTTTTCAGTTTCCTTTAGCATATTCAGGGAGCCAATAGGTTTGTCCGGAAAATCAACAATACTCTTCAGCAGGTTCTCATAATGCCCAACCAGGCGGTCAATAGTACTTTCCTTATAAAGATCCTTCCGATAAGTGACACTTATTTGCAGACCTGATGGTGACTGGCCTATGCTAAGGGTAAGATCGAATTTTGAAGTGATCTTGCCGGTGGCCTCGGGCAGAAGATCAATTGATCCTTTCACAACTCCAGCTCCGGGCGTATTTTCCAGTACAAACATGACCTGAAATAAGGGGTTACGGCCAGGCTCCCGTTTTATTCCCACTACCTCCACAACTTTCTCAAAGGGGACTTCCTGGTGTTCATACCCATCCAATGCCATTTGCCGGACCTGTCCTAAAAGATCGGCCATGGACATATTCCCTTTCATCCCGCTCCGCAATGCAAGCGTATTGGTAAAAAAACCAATGGATCCCTCTATTTCTTTCTGCTGTCTACCGGCTATGGAACTCCCGATACAAATATCTTCCTGTCCGGAATAACGATACAGCAATATTTTAAATACGGCAAGCAAGGTCATATATAAAGTAGCTCCTTCCTTTCGGGAGAACTCAGTCAACTGAGTTGTCAGCTCCTTCCCGATATGTTGATTAACCCTTCCACCGGCGATATTTTGTATCATTGACCGGGGATAGTCTGTTAACAGATTCAGCGACGAAACACCTTTCAATTGATCCTTCCAATACGCGACCTTCCTGTCAAACACCTCTCCGCTAAGATGTTCCCGTTGCCAGATGGCGTAATCGGCATATTGTATAACGATCGGCTTTAACCGAGGAGGGCGGCCCTCCATATATGAGTCATATAATTCCCTGAACTCTTCTACCATGATACCGACCGACCATCCGTCAGAAGCAATATGGTGCATCGTCACCACTAATAGCTTTTGTTCGTTATCCAACCTGATCAGGTGTGCCCGGAATTTGTGATCCCTGGAAAGATCAAAGGGCTTATTTACCAAACCTTCCACATACTCCTGCAAAGCTTCCTCATCTTTCCGGCAGGCAGGATCATCGACAACTTCCAGTCCCCATTCGTCCTCCTCTAAAATTCTTTGATAAAGGTGGCCATCCCTTTGTTCAATGACCGTCCTTAACACTTCGTGGCGGTTCACTATGTTTCGCAATGCGTAAGCCAGGGCTGCTTCATTTAAATCATTCCCGAATCTTAATACGGTCGGCACATGATATTGCAGGCTTCCCTCCAACTGATCAATGAACCACAGGCGTTCCTGTTCAAAAGACAAGGGAATATGCTCATTATCCCTGCCCTTTTGGACCTTAATCGCAGTCAGGGAAAACAAGGAGGTTTCGTTTCCCTGCTGGCTTTTGAAATAGGCTATCAAATGCTGTTTTTTTTCCTTCAACTCGTTTAGCATGGCCTGTTCAATTCGCTTGTCCTTTTGCACATTTACAATCAACTCATCGTTATCGAATGAAATTTTAATCCCGGCATCATTCGATTTTTCCAATAAATCAAGTACATCAACTAATGGAAGATTTGACATAAGTATTTTTTTTGGGAGTCCTTTTCAGATCCTTTTTTTGGGAGTCCTGTTCAGATTTTGATTATATTCTTATGGAGGTATATCCTTCTGTTTCGGCCATTTGTGCCGTTCTGCCGACACCGATATATTTAGCCATTAATTCGATAGTGGTAAGCTGAAACAGGAATTTGATCGGAAATTTAACGTCCAGCTCTCTGTAAATAGCGGACATCATTCGGGTAGCCAGAAGGGAGTTTCCGCCCAGTTCAAAAAAATCATCATGGATTCCTATTCGTTCAATGGCTAATAACCTTTGCCAGATTTCAGTCAATTTCTGTTCGACTCCATTGCGTGGGGCCGTATAAGAGTGTCTTAACCGGTCGGAAAAATCGGGAGCCGGCAGGCGTTCTCTATCAATTTTACCATTTGTGGTCAACGGCATCTGATCCATCATTACAAATAAGGAAGGAATCATATACTCCGGCAATTGGCTCTTCGCATAAGCAAAAAGTTTTTCGCTGTCCAATCCATCATCTGCTACGACATATCCCACCAGCCTTCTGTTCCCCTTTCCATCCGTTTTCGGTAGTACAATCAGCTGGCGCACGAGTCCGCTTTGCTCTAATAATCGTTCGATCTCTTCCGGCTCGATCCGGTAACCGCGGATTTTTACCTGGTTATCGTTTCGTCCTACGTAAGCGATATTTCCATCAGGAAGCCACCGGCACAGATCTCCTGTTTTATAAAGGGTGGAACTGGTAACGGCATCCTGAAAGGAAGGGTTTCTGCCGAATGGAGGGGTTATAAAACATTCCTTTGTCAGATCAGGACGATTGAGATAACCTCTTGCGAGGGGGATTCCTCCCAGGCATAATTCTCCTGTTACGCCTACCGGAACCAGTTCGCCCTTCTTGTCTGTTATGCAGGTAAAGACATTCGGCAATGGTCTGCCGATTGGCAAATAGTTTCCCTGACCGGCGATACAAGGATGTTCTATCACGGTAACGGCAGTTTCGGTAGGTCCGTATTCATTATAAAAATCCACCTGCGTATTCCATCGATCGGCTAATTTCGAATCGCAAACCTCACCGCCTGAAACAATTCTTTTTAACTTTTCGCATCTGCTTACGTTTATGTTTTCCAAAAAACTTGGAGTAGCATGCAAATGAGTTATGTTCATTTCTATTAAAAAATGTTCGAATAACTCTACATTTAATTGCAGCCCTTCCGAAAACAAAACCAGGGTGGCCCCGTTGGATAGAGCCAGGAACAATTGTTCCACCGAAGCATCAAAACAATAATTGGAAAACAGGAGAATTCTTTCCTCTTTTCCTATATTAAAAAATTTAGTTTGGGAAAAGATAAGATTCACGACGGATCTATGTTCAACCAGGACGCCTTTAGGACGGCCTGTGGATCCTGATGTATAGATCGCATAGGCCAGCTGTGAGGAATTAGTCCCTGACTGAACCGTGGTATCCGGCTCATCGCTAATGATCTCCCAATCTTTATCCAATTCAAGGATCTTGGGGCAAAACCCTGATGGCACCTTAGACCTGCAGACATTACTTGTCAACAGGATAGACGCACTCATATCTTCCAGCATATATCCGATCCTGTCCTGCGGATAAGACGGGTCTATTGGAACGTAGGCTCCACCGGCCTTTAATATTCCTACTATTCCTACTATCATATCCAGGGAACGTTCTATGCAGATTGCAACCAGGCTTTCAGGTCCCACTCCTGATTTTTGTAGATAATGGGCCAGTTGGTTCGAACGCTCGTCCAATTGCCGATAGGTCAACTGCGAATCCGCCAATTGTAATGCTATCCTATCCGGTGTGCTGGCCGCCTGCACCTGGAACAGGTCCGCCAGAGTTATTTCCCGGGGAGAGTCCGCTCTTTTGCTATTGAATTCTTCCAGCAATTCCTGTATTTCCGGCAGTGTCAAAACCGATATATCCCTTAACAAGCCATTTGGTAATGTCTCTGATGTAAACTGGCGCAATACCTGTTCAAAATGCCCCTGTATCTTTTTGACATACACTTTTTCCAGAAAGGCCGTATTGTAATTAAAACGGACGGTAATTTTGTCACTTACGCCTATCGTCAGGCTCAGGGGATAGTTATCCTGTTCATGAATCCGGACATCGGCAATTCCGAGGCTCCACTGGCGTTCTTCGATCACTTTGCTGACCGGGTAGTTCTCGAATACGAGCAGGCTGTCGAACAGATCTCCTGTTATGCCCAACCCTTGTTGGATCCCGCTCAATCCACTGTATTGGTACTCCCTGCTTGCTGCCTGCTCCTGCTGTATCCCTTTCAGCCAGGACAATATATCCTGATCCTCCTTAATACACCCATGAAAGGGAAGGGTATTGATATACATCCCTACTCGTCTTTCCACTCCCGGTAGATCCTCCGGCCTCCCGGATACCGTTATCCCATAAACGATATCCTTGTTTCCCGTATACCGGTATAAAAGATAGGACCATACCGCCTGCATCAATGTGTTGACCGTTAACCGGTGGCTTTGCGCAAACCGAACGATCCGCTCCGTTTCTTCTTCCTTTATTTCCAGTCTTTCTTCCTGGTATAAACCTATCCCCTTATTTCGCGTAGCCGTTGATTTTATAAAGGGCAGTAAGGTAGCTTCCGTTAATCCCGATAAGTATTCTCTCCAGTATACCCCTTCCTTTTCTTTGTCCCTGCTTTCGATATAACGTATATAATCTTCGTATTTATCTTCCGTCTGCGCGAGTCCTTCTCCGGCCAAAATTTCTGATATTGTCGGGATCTGCGTTTTTTTAGCTGTCACTAATTCTTCATAACGGGTTAATAATTCTTCCAGTAATACCGGCACGGACCATCCATCCAGGAGCATGTGGTGATGCGTCCACAGCATCCGGTAACAATCTTCCTCCAATCGCAGCAATCCAATGCGCATCAGCGGTGCGGCTGTCATTACAAATCCCTGTCTTCGGTCCGCTTCCCCATATTGCCGGATCGCTTCGGCCTGCTCCGCCCCTTCCAGCCCCCGGTAGTCCTCCTCTGTTACCGGCAGCGTCACCTCCCGGTATACAGCTTGCACCGGTATCGAAAATACATCCGCATAAAATCCACTTCGCAGGATGCTATGCCGCCTGAGCAGATACGCCCAGCTCTGCCTGAACGCTTCCTTGTCCAGCCCCCGCAGCTCACAACTGAATTGTTCGATATAGGCGCCGGCCCGCTGATCATACAGGCTGTGGAACAACATCCCTTCCTGTAAGCCGCTCAACCGGTACAGCCCTTCCAGCTGCTCCTTCAGCAGTCCGCCTGCAACAGGCGTCTCCATAAACCGGTCCAGCTCCGCATAATTCAGTTCTTTGCCCAGCCCATAATCCGAAGGCGTATAGACCGGACCATGCGCCTGCTGTCCGGTGCAATGAACGATCAGCTTAACCAG
>NZ_JBTLQH010000073.1:0-16653 GCF_054461575.1 Flavitalea flava | reverse complement strand
AAAAGGGTCGCTATTGTAAAATATAGCGACCTTTTTTTAATTGTCTTATGTCTGGGCCTATTGGCCGGCGCCTCTTACGGCGCCTTGGTAAAAAAAGGGTCGCTATTGTAAAATATAGCGACCCTTTTTTAATTGTCTTATGTCTAAATGGTCATTGTTCACTGCCCGCTCTTCTTAAATGCATCCAACCCGCATTGCAGCCAATCACTATAAGCTTTTACATCCGGGGTATAACCAACCGGCAGGGTCATCAGTTTTTCGTCAGGGCTGATCACCACGTACAAAGGTTGTGAAGCATTCTTAAAATTCTCCGATTGCAGGGTCGTATACTTGTCTCCAACAGTCCGGATCTCTTTTTTGCTTCCGTCACTTGTGGTGAAAAGGGATTGCTGATCGTCGGCAAGGACTTTCCGGTCGTCTACATAAAGAGAAACCAATACAAAATTTTGTTCGATCAATTCCTTCACTCCGGGTTGAGGCCATACATTTTCTTCCATCTTGCGGCAGTTCACACAGGCCCAACCTGTGAAATCGATCAACAAAGGTTTGTGTTGTTCCCGGGCAAGTGCAAGTGCCTTATCATAGTCATTGATAAAATTCGCTTCCAGCCCTTTTCCTGCGGATGAATGAGCACCATAAATGCTATAGGACAAGGGCGGAGGAAAACCGCTGATCAGGGAACGATTGGCATAACGGGTATTGGTAATACCGGGAATCAGATATACTACAAAGACCAGGAAAACCAGGGCGATAAGAATCCTTCCTTTGCTTAATTTGGAGGGAGGCGGATCATGGCGGAATTTAAGGATCCCAAGCAGATAAAGGACCAGGGCAAGCCCGATCAGGATCCAGATAGCAAAAAACGTTTCTCTTTTTAGTAATCCCCAATGCGTGACCAGGTCGGCATTCGAAAGGTATTTAATGGCCAGGGCCAGTTCAATGAATCCAAAAACGATCTTTACGGTATTCATCCAGCCGCCGGAGCGGGGCAAGGATTGCAGCCAATTGGGGAAAAGAGCAAAAAGGGCAAAGGGTAATCCCAGGGCCAAGCCAAAACCCGCCATGGCAAAAGTCAGTTGGATCGCTCCGCCATTCTGATCGAAGGCTCCTACCAGCAAGGAACCCAGGATCGGCCCCGTACAGGAAAATGAAACGATGGCCAGCGTAAGGGCCATAAAAAATATTCCCCCCATAGTGCCGATACCGGATTTGGAATCGACGGAATTGGAAATACTGCTGGGAAGGGCAATTTCAAACAGACCAAAAAAGGACAACGCAAAAACAAAAAAGACAACGGCAAAACCGACGTTCAACCAAACATTCGTAGAGATATTATTCAGGATCCCCGAACTGCTCGCCTTTAAAAAATAAAAGGGAAGACTGAGCAGGACGTAAATCAGGAAAATAAAGAACCCATACATGAAGGCATTAAAGATCCCTTTGGAACGGGTAGCTGATTTTTTTGTAAAAAAGGAAACCGTTAACGGGATCATAGGGAAAGTACAGGGCATGATCAAACCCACCAGCCCTCCGAGAAACCCCAAAATAAAGATCCCCCAAAGACTTTTTGATTTGCTGTCCTCTGTTCCTGTCCCTCCGCATTTGTTCACGGGGTTGGCCAGATCGATGGTGCCTTTTTTCAAACCCGAAGCAGAAGTTGCTGATTCCTGCAGGGTAGTCGATTTGGAGATCAGCCCGCCATCAGCCGTATAAGCATACCGGAAAGGGACCTCCTGCGGACCGACGACCGAGTCCCCACGGATAGCCATGAAGGTTATTACACCTTTTATATCTTTTAAGCCGGGCCCTTCTCCTTGCTTGTCGCCTGGAGCTTGCAGCGTAGCGTTTATTTTCACCAGGAATTCCGCATCCTTCTCAAAATAGCGGGTCTCTGCGTTCTCGAAAAGGGGATCTTTTTTCTGCTCCAGTTTCCCCGTTTCTTCTATTCCCAGAATCTTTCCTTTTACCGAGCTATCCAGCGATACCCTTGAATTGGGCAGATCATCTGTCATCGTGGTGGAATACAATTTCCAACCGGGCTGAATTTTCGCATGCAGGACCAAGGTATACAATCCCGGGCCTTGCGCTGCTTTAGTCGTAGTTGAAAATTCCCAGCTTACGGCAGGGACACTCGTATCCTTTTTTGCTGAAACTCCGGAAGAACCGCCTTGTGCGAAAGAAAAGATCTGAAAAAGACAAACAAACGCAGGAAGGAATAAAAGTATCTTTTTGTTCATGAAAATGAAAGGGTTAAAAAAAGACAGTGAAAATCATTAACGGATCCCGGATAAGGTTTTTGGAATTATAATCGGTAAAACAAGAAACGAGTCC
Source organism: Flavitalea flava (assembly GCF_054461575.1). Lineage (NCBI taxonomy): Bacteria > Pseudomonadati > Bacteroidota > Chitinophagia > Chitinophagales > Chitinophagaceae > Flavitalea > Flavitalea flava. The sequence continues at coordinate 14,322 of NZ_JBTLQH010000073.1, read as the reverse complement.
CTTTCGCAAAGAACCCGTTTTAATTTTATAAAATTCGTCATCCAGGCGACAAGCCGGCTATTACCCGCCGATATTCACTTTTATATCTACATCTGTGGGAGGCAGGCATTGATGTTCATTACAAACCATGAACTCCACCTTACCTTTCAGATCGGTCTTTACATTAGTCTTCAGTTTGACTACCTGTACAAATTCCACGCTTTTTTCATAATATTTTACATCATGACTCCAGGCGCTCTCATATTTGGTTACGAGTTTGCCTTCCTCTTTAACTTTTCCGACGAGGGTGAACAAAGGGCTTTTGCTAAAGGAGAAACTGGTAGGTAAAGGGCCTTCTCCGCCGGCATCCTGGGCATAAAGATGATAATCGCCGCCGATCGTAGCGGTCATGCGTACTTCGTAGGTTTTATCTGCTATCTTTTTAGCAGAATAAGCCCAATTAACTTCTTTACTTGACTGAGCTATTACCAGACCGCCAGTCAGCAACGCTAAACCCAAAAATGCTATTTTTTTCATATTCTTAATTTATTCATTTAAAACTGACAGTACGTAATGATTAAACCCTTGTCATTTGTACCAAACGATAAAGTACACCTAAAGTTCTGCTAACAAATGTTACAAAAACACTAAAAAATGACGAACAGAAGATTTGGGCTGACCAAAAGACAGGCAATATGGGCAAACAAGATTAATAATGGCTGATTATCCGGCGGAAACGGCTTCCCTGCTCACGGAACCTGCTTTTTTTCCTTCGGTCTTCGATTCCTGGATAATGGCAGGGAAAAGGGTCAGGAGAATGGCTTTTCCGTCGATATTGCCAAGGGCTTCCGAACAGGCGCGTTCCGGATGGGGCATCATTCCAAAAACATTGCGGGTCTTATTACAGATTCCGGCAATATTCCGGAGAGCGCCATTTGGATTGCCATTCGCATTGATCTGCCCCTGAGCGTCTGTATACCGGTAGATCACCTGGTTGTTCGCTTCCAATTCATCAAGGGTCTTATCATCGGCATAATAACGTCCTTCGCCATGAGCGATCGGGATCATGAGCGCCTTATCCTGGTCTCCCAGTCCCCGCAGGTAAATATTTTTACTGATATATTGCTGATTGGCATTCTGAAGAAGCACACCGGGAAGCAAATGAGATTCGCATAGGATCTGGAATCCGTTACAAACCCCCAACACCTTTCCGCCTTTTGCAGCAAATTCCAGGATGCTTTGCATAATGGGACTAAACCGTGCAATAGCCCCGCAGCGGAGATAATCCCCGTAAGAAAAACCGCCGGGAAGCACGATACAATCCTCAATCGTAAAAGCACTGAGGTCTGTGTCCTTATGCCATAACATGATCACTTCCTGGCCAAGATCATACTGAAGAGCATCCTGCATATCGCGGTCACAATTCGATCCGGGGAAAACGACGACTCCAAACTTCATAATTGAACGAATTTTTTACCGCCCAAAGTTACAACATTACCGGTAATCATCCTGAATTGAGCCCGGTAATTGTCCGGGTGGAAGGAGGTTTACGGTCTTAGATTCGCAGGAAAATGTTCGGTTCCGGTTCCCGATTCCTATAGAAAATAATTCATGGCAATGATATAAGTTACTATCAGCCAATGCAATACAAGAGGACCTGTTTTTCCGTTGGGATAGAAATAGGCGCCTGCATGAAAGGCGGCAAAGGGTACGGCCATGACAATCCAGTTCTCATAGGAATTTGCCCGGTTGAGCAGGATGACCAGGACGGCCACCACCAGGAAAAGGAGCAGCAGGCTCCAGCTTTTGCGGATCTGAATCAGCACTTTATTCAGGTTATTCTGAACAAAATAGCCCCCAATAATAAAAGGAACGACCAGCCAGACCATGCCCAAAATCGTCCAGATGGAAGTCGGTAAGGCGGGAACGGTAAAAACCAGATGGGGCAGCATGTTCTTCCAGTTCCATTGCCCGCTCAGGTATAAGACCAGGAACAAAAAATAATAGGGAAAGGTAAAACCAAGCACCCCAACCAGCCATTCCCGGATCCGGAAAGGCCGCAGAGTGATCAATCCGAAAAGGACAAGTAATAAAAAGGCGACTGCCGGCACATAAAGAAGCGAAACGATCCCTACCCAAACCCCGATATTAAAAATGGTGGCTCCCGGACGGGGGCTGTTATACATTTCGATCATCCGGTACCAAACCCAGATCATGATAGAATTGATGAGCAGGGGGGCCGAAAAATGATTCCAATCGGGCAAAAGGGAAGTTATCAGGATATAAGCCATTCCCGGGAGAAAGTTCTGGCGGGGGAATAATTTGTGATGATTACAGATTCTGTTGAAAAGGGTGGCCTGGGTAAAGAGGATCAGAAAGGTCAGTATGGCATACATCAGGGGCGCCTGGTGAAAAACGGTGTCCAGCGCCCGCAGGATAGCCCGGTACAAATAATTGTCCTCCGGATGCAGTGCGGGAATAACCGGGTGCAGGAACATGGAAAATTTCAACACAAGCGCATAAACCAATAAAAGCAGGGCATTGCCCGGGTTTTTCTGCTTAAAGATGCCAATCACCTGGATATTGTAGTTTTAGTGGTCAAAAATTAACCTTCGCAAAACAAAGATAGTTCCGGTACATACAAGGAATAACCGCCTCCCAACTGCTCACCTGTTTCCCATAACGCGGCATAAAATCGTAGCCCTTATCCAGGTTCTTGAGGGTGGGGTAACGTGTCACCTTTCCATCCGGCGCGATACTTTGATCGTTCAGCAGCAGGTTACGGCGTTCATATTGGGAGAACAGAAAATGCAATTCTCCTCCCGTATTCATCACCATATGGGAAATCAGATTCTCCGTCTCGTCATCGAACTGGCTTTTGGGGATAATACCGCTCCAATCCAGATTACCATCCTTATCAAAAGACAGAACCATTATATTTTCGGCATGGTAACGCGTGGCATAATTTCCGTAATTACGATTCCACGGATTATAATAAGGGCTGTAGTAATAAGGAGAATAGAAGCCACCGGGAGAATACATGGGGTTATACATATAATCCCAGCGGTTGAACATATTACCCCTGGAGGTCGTATAAAGCGATTCAGTCACCATCAGATAACCGCCGTCCTTTTTGGTAATAATATGTTTTATAAAAAAATCATTAAAAGCCATCCGGATACTGGCATCGGAACTTTTAGCCAGCGCCCTCAATTCCTCATTGAAAATAGTCACAGTTTCTTTTACCCGGCTATCCGTTGCCTTATCCCAAACGACGGTATACAATCCTTCAATATTGCCTTTCTTTTGCTTATAATAAAACCCGGTAATAATGTAACGTTGGTTATTGTTATCCACCTTCATTTTGATCTCATCCAGGATACGGTCCCCGGCACCAATATCCTTTACGGAAAAACTGTCCGCCTGGGGCCCTTTAGTAACCAATGTGGCTTTTGAAATAAAATCATTGCTGCCGCTGCGCAGAAATCTTCCAAAAATCAGCTGTCCTTCGTTATCCAGCAGGAAATCGGTGAACAATTCATTGCGTTCCCCCATAGGAAGATTGATCCGGTGGCGGTCCACCAGGCTCAATTTGGCATCGAACAGAAAGGTGGTGAACAGGAAGTTCTTGGGGTTCTTGCTATTGATCTTAAAGACCATGATCCGTTGTTTGTTCTCACTGACCACGGTAGTATAGATCTTATTGTTGGCGGCAAAACCCAGTTGGGTAGTATCCAGCTCCATGGGCTCCCCTATTTTTTGCCCCAAACCGTCCAGTTTAACGGCCGAACAATGGATGATATTCTTGTGCTGGTACTCATAAATCATGTAACAGAAATCCGGATAGGCAACAAAATCGACATTTATGTATTTATCCGGCATAAAGGCCAGCGGCACCCTTTGCTGCAGTTTCATATTGTTATCATAGATACTGACGGCGCTGCTGGAACCGTTATTCTTGTATACCAGGAAGTTACCGCCGATCTTTCCAATGATCTCAAAATTGGTGCGCCGGCTGTCTTCGCGTTCAGGCTCCGAATAAATGATCTGTTGTGCCGTCACCAGGCGGGGAGTAACCAGCACCAAGGCTATGAGCAGAGATGACAGAATTCTCTTCATAATTTTTTCTACACTTTTTTATATTTTCTTTATCGGGCGAAGCCCGATAGTATCCAAGGCCCAAGGCCGCTGGATACAGTTATTAATTTCGTTACGGAAAAAGGGGATATTTTCCCATACCCTTTTTTCGTAATCCTTTATACACGAACAATCGTCAGCGGTGGTTGCCTGCCACCAAATCCTTTTGTAAGATAGCTAAAAGTTTTGTCCTTAGCTGTTACCGTTTCTCTAAAATTTCCGGGCTTTTCCGGCCCAAAGATCCGTAAAGAATCCATAAAGAAGAACGGAGCATTTACAAAAATGCCGCAATTACCCGGATTCTTACAAAATTGCCCGGTCTATTTTGTTTAATTCACTATACCTTTACAAAATTACCGGAGAGCCCCCGGATAACAATATTACTTTACGAATCGACGTTGGTAGGCCTAAGGCCCGTAAAGAGAAAAGCCCTATGGTACAAATATAAAACCGCCTCAGTAGTGAGCAAACAGATCAACAAAGTAGGTTTCGCAAGCCTTGTCATTGCGTTAGGTATTATTTACGGCGATATTGGAACTTCCCCCCTTTACGTATTGAACGCCATTATCCATGGCAGGATCATCGAAGAAAAGCTGATCCTGGGGTCCTTGTCCTGCATCATCTGGACCCTGACCCTCCAAACTACCGTGAAATATGTCTGGCTGACCCTTAAAGCCGATAACAATGGGGAGGGCGGAATTTTCTCCCTTTATGCATTGGTCAGGCGTCAACGGAAATGGCTGGTCCTTCCGGCCATGATAGGCGGCGCAGCATTGCTGGCCGATGGGATGATTACCCCTCCGATTTCCGTCACTTCTGCCATTGAGGGTTTGCGTTTACTCCCTGCTTTCCATTACATTGATCAGACGACGATCGTATATATTGTTCTTTGTATCCTGGTGGTCCTCTTTTTCCTGCAGCAATTCGGTACCGATTCCATTGGAAAATTGTTTGGTCCGATCATGTTTGTCTGGTTCTCCATGCTGGCTGCATTGGGTTGCGGACATCTCGTGGATGACCTGAGTATCTTCAGGGCCCTGAGCCCCCATTATGCCATCGAATTGTTGACCACCTATCACAAGGGATTCTGGATTTTGGGTGCGGTCTTTCTTTGTACGACAGGCGCCGAAGCGCTTTATTCCGACCTGGGCCATTGCGGGCGGGGGAATATCCGCATTTCCTGGATTTACGTAAAAGCCTGCCTTATCCTGAACTACCTGGGTCAGGGAGCCTGGCTACTTGTGCAATATAAAGGCAGGACCTTCGATACCGCACAGGGAAACCCATTTTACAGCATTATGCCGGGCTGGTTCCTGGTTCCCGGGATCATTATCGCCACTGCGGCCGCCGTCATTGCCAGCCAGGCCTTAATAACAGGATCCTTTACGCTCATCAGTGAAAGCATGCGTCTGAATCTCTGGCCGAAGTTGCGGATCAACTACCCTACCGAAGAGAGGGGGCAATCCTATATTCCGGCCATCAACTTCATGTTATTTATAGGATGCTGCGGGATCACGATCTACTTTCAAAGCTCCGCTCATATGGAAGCCGCCTATGGACTAGCCATCACGCTCTGCATGCTGGCTACCTCCATTCTTTTTGCCAACTATCTTATTTCCAGAAGAACCAACAAGATCCTAATCTATCTATACCTTACCGTTTACCTTAGCATCGAACTGAGTTTCCTCTTTGCCAACCTGGATAAATTCCCTCACGGCGGGTTTGTCACCCTGATCGTAGGCGGCGGTCTGTTTGCAGTGATGTATGTCTGGTTCAGGGCCCGCAAGATCAAGAACAGGTATGTGGAATTCGTGCGGATGGAAAATTATATTCCCCAGATCCAGGAACTGAGCAATGACCGGACAGTTGCCAAATACGCCACTCACCTGGTCTATATGACCAGTGCGAATAATCCGAAAGAGATCGAACATAAGATCATTTATTCCATCCTTAATAAAAAACCCAAGCGTTCCGATATTTATTGGTTTGTCCATGTTGATACCCTGGATGATCCTTATACGGCCGAATATTCAGTGGATCATATCATCCCCAATGATATTATCCGTGTGGAATTCCGTCTCGGTTTCCGGGTTGAACCCAAACTCAACCTGATGTTCCGTAAGGTGGTGGAAGACCTGGTCAATAATAAGGAAGTGAATATCACCAGCCGGTATGAATCCCTGGAAAGGAACAATGTAGTGGGTGATTTCCAGTTCATCGTCATGGAAAAATACCTGAGCCAGGATAACGAACTGCCTTTCTTTGAGCGGGTGGTGATGAAACTATACTTTTGGTTGAAAGAGCTGAGTCTTTCGGAAGAAAGAGGCTTCGGATTGGATCCTTCCAATGTGACCATCGAAAAATTCCCTTTGATCGTTTCGCCGGTTCCCAACTTTAATCTCAAACGCACCAATACGGACTATTAGGATAAGGGAAGAAAAGGCGTATTCAGGAAGGAATGACTTATATTGCTGTACAAGGAGCCAATCGCCCGTTGTATGGTTATACTTCACGATCTTCTATATATCGTTCTTATCTATGCGGCCATACTGGTGATCGTTTATCTCATCCAGGACAAGGTCATCTTCCAGCCTGAAAAACTACCCGAAGGTTTTGAATACAAGTACGATGTTCCCTTTAAAGAACTTTTCTTTGATGTATCGCCCGGCGTCCGGATCAACGGATTGCATTTCTTCCGGCCCGATCCGGCAGGCCTGATCCTCTATCTCCATGGTAATACCCGCAGCATAAAAGGCTGGGCAAAATATGCGCGTGATTTTTACCGGTACAACTATGATGTAGTCCTGGTGGACTACCGGGGGTTCGGCAAAAGCACGGGAAAAAGAGGAGAAAAAGACATGCTGAACGATATTCAGTTCGTATACGACACCCTGGTCGCCCAGTGCCCCGCCCAGCATATGCTGGTCTACGGCAGGAGCATCGGCAGTGGGTTTGCCGCCAAAATTGCGGCCGACAACGAGCCCCGTTACCTCATCCTGGATTCACCTTATTACAATTTCCAAAAAGTGGTGGAACGTTTTCTACCCATTCTTCCTCTTCGTTGGGTCCTGCGTTATCACCTCCGGACTGATCTGTGGCTGCCAAAGGTCCGCTGCCATACCTATATTATTCACGGAACAAAGGACTGGTTGATCCCGATCCGGCACAGCGAACGGCTCCAGCAGCTCAATCCAACCAGGGTCACCCTGATCCGTATTCATGGGGGCCGGCATAACAACTTAAATACCTTCCCGGAGTATCATAATTTTATCCGGGATATATTGGCCCCCTAACCCCCTAAAGGGGGAATACTTCAAAGAACTTCACGTTGAACACTGATCTGACTTCGTTACTTTTGTTGCCGCTCAAGCGTATGGATTTCAGGAAATGAGTAAAAAGATATAGATGAGTAAAAGAAACGAAAAGATTGAAACTAACCCAAATGCAACGCTTTCTCCAACTCCCCCTGCAGGGGGCAGGGGGGTATTCCGCTGGATCAAGATACTATTCCTTATTTATGGTATCGTAGGTATTGCCTTCTATTACGGGCAGGATAAACTGTTGCTCCATCCGGAGGTAGTAAAAAAAGAAACAAAATACGATTTCGGGCAACAACCCTATACCGAACTGAACATCCCTTACGATAAGGAAACCAACCTGAATATTATACAATTTAAAACCGCTGAAGCGGCTAATGAAGATACTTTTCCCGGAAAAAACAAAATCTACCACGATTCCATCTCCCGTCCCGGGTCCCCGAAAGGAGTGGTCCTTTACTTTCACGGAAACAAAAAGAATATCACCTGGTACGCCAGGCATGTACCCGACTTTACGCGTTCAGGATATGAGGTCTGGATGCTGGACTATCCCGGATTTGGCAAAAGTACCGGTAAACTTAACGAGCAAAAATTATACGATTACTCTCTGGTCTTATACAAACTGGCCCGTAGCCGTTATACTCCTACTCAGATTGTCATTTATGGTAAAAGTTTCGGAACTGGGGTTGCGGCACAACTGGCATCCGTTCGTGATTGCCGCAGGCTGATCCTCGAATGTGCGTACTACAGTATGGAATCCGTATATCGTCATTATCTTCCGGTATACCCTATCGGCAAGATGGCTCATTATCACTTGCCTACCAACGAACGGCTGCCTTCCGTTACCGCGCCTGTAACTATTTTTCATGGAACAAAAGATGGTCTGATCCCCTTCAGTAATGCAGAGCGGTTAAAACCTTTATTAAAAACAGGCGATGAGTTTATCCCCATTGAAGGCGGAAGCCACAATGATCTGGGTAATTTTCCCCTTTTTCATCAGAAGCTGGATTCGTTGTTGAAATTGTGAGGGTAAGTTGTTCTTAAGTGAAAAAAAATGTTCTCAAATACAGAATCGTAAGATAAATTCTGTTAATAAATATTTCCACGAAATCAATAGTTCTTCTTCATCATTTGCGTGTTTCTATAGGGGATAGATTATTTCCTGGCTTTAGCCAAACTTAAATTAGACACAAATGAAGAATATTGAAGACTTAAGACCACCACACCTGTCTTTAAAGGACCAAAGAGAAATTAAAAAAGATATTTATTACTCCAGCTTCAAAAAAGGATTAGGGTTAACATGCATAGTCAGTGCCTTTTTTTTACTGCTCTTTGTATTTACCCACTTATATAAATGGGTGTTTGTAGTTGAATTAAGAGATGTTGCTGTCATCTTTTCAGCAGGGATTGTGGCAGTCACTTGCTTATACCACGCCCAAAATCTAAGGCTTAACATTGAGGTAAATGAGATTAAATTGGCCTTCGATTATGAAAAATTCGTTTTTGAACAGACACAAAAAAGGGATGATGGCATTGCAAAAAAAGAATTTGAGAAGAAATTTAATAGCTTTGAAATTTGCAGAAGACTGGTGTCTTCAGAAATGACGATTCATCTCCAAAAATCAAGATTGTTTTATTTGACAGACCCTTTAATCCAGGAGCTTCAACAAATATCACCCCATAATAATCAAGCTTTAAAAGAGTGGTCAAAAAAATTCAATTTGCATTCCGCACGAAAGTCAGTAATTCTTGTTTTGAATTATTTTGAACAGGTTGCTATTGCTATAAATGAAGGTTTTGCCGATGAAGAAGTCTCTAAAAATTCATTAAAAACGATAATGCAACAATATTTCATTGCATATCGTTCGTTTATTGACTACAGACAGAATGATGTAGAAGAAGGAAGCGCGACATTTATGGAAAATTTTGAAAAATTGGCAATAAAGTGGTCAGGAGGAGATTTAAGAAGAAGATAAGGCTTCAAATCAACCTAAATCAATTTTTAAATCTTTTAGCTATCAAATATTAATAATTGTCAACTTTTATATTAAATTTGATTAATGTTATCGAGCATTATAATTTTTAAATTACTACATATGAAAAAAACAAATGATATAGACGGACTTTTTTAACCATAAGAGCTTAACTTTTTAACAAATAAGGTTTGCCCCGAATATTTTTCGGGGCATTTTTTTGTTGAAGCCCTAAGCTATCAAGTGCCCCAATCGTTCCAGTTTTTCCTGGGGAATAAAATAATGATTATGGGAGATGACGGTATCGTCCGAACGGACATCCAGGTAATGCAGTCTTCCTTTCTCCAAACGATAAGGCTGGTAACCCAGGTGCCTGATCAGATCGAATAATTTGATCCGCTCTTCCTTGGATACGAGTTCACAGATCAGGATGGGGTGATGACGGGCCAGGGTATCGGCCATGGAGGAAAAAACCTGAACTTCCAATCCTTCCACATCGCATTTAATAAAATCGAGACGGGGAACTTCTTTCAAAAGGGCATCGCCGGTCTCATTCTTTACCTTTACCGATTCTATATACTGAAAATGTTCGCTGTATTTCATGACCCGGGCATAAGCAAACTTTTTGGTTTTGCCTACCTGGGGGATACCCATTTCTACAAAGTCCCCATCTCCGCCCAAAGCAACCTGGTGAAGTATAACATTGTCTGCCTTTTTGCTCTCAAGAAGCAACTGCAGGGTTTTGTTGAATTTAGGCATGGGTTCGATGGCGATCACTTTTCCGGAGTTTTTAACCAACCGGCTCAGTTCCAGGGTATAATACCCCAGATGTGCCCCAATATCAACGCACCAGTCCCCTTCCCGGATGAACTCCTTCAGAAAATAGACATCCTGGTAATCCTTCCCCAGTAACCCTGTGGAAAAAAGGCGTTGAAAGGTGCCCGCCAGCAGTGTCAGGTATCTTTTTTCACCCAATAGGGTCAATAGAATTTTTTTTATCGCCATAAATAAGGTCCAACTTTGGGCCGCAAGATACATGCTTCCGGTTAAACGGGAAACAGGGTTTGGGGTAAACAGGTCAAATGCCGGGGATAGGGAAATGGGAGGTCCCAATTATATCGGGATCAGATTGGGATCAGATCGGGATCACATGCTGGTTCTTATTCTGGCGAACTTTATCGGGTACAGCTTTAATGATCTCCTGTTTGAGTGCCTCCACCAGACGCTGTTTGACAAAATCCCGGTGGACCACCAGGCTCACTTCGCGCATCGGGGCCGGCCGTTTGAAATGGCGGACCAGCTGCAATTGACGCGTGGTAAGATCCATTGCCGCCAGTTCCGGCAAAATGGTGATCCCGTCATTTAACTCTACCATCCGGCGAAGCGTTTCCAGACTTCCTGCTTCATAATCGAAATGACTTCCTTCCTTGCTGGCTTTGCGAAGCTCGCAGAGACGTACGATCTGGGAGCGGAAACAATGTCCTTCCTCCAGCAGCCATAACTTATTGGGATCGATATCCTGGGTGAGCATATAGGTTTTTTTATAGGCCGCATTTTTCCGGGATACATATACGAGCAGCTCTTCATAAAAAAGAACATGTTCCCGGATTCCGTTTTCCTGAAGCGGGGTTACCAGGATACCTACGTCGATCCTTCCCTCCCGCAAACGGGCGATGACCAGCTCCGTGGTCAGTTCATTCACCACTAGCTTGATCTGTGGATATTTTGCCGTAAAGCCCTGTACGAATAAGGGTAACAAATAAGGGGCCAGGGTGGGGATGATACCGATACGGAGCTCCCCGGTCAGGATTCCTTTACGGGTTTGTACAATCTCCTGGATAGTTCCGGCTTCCGAGAGGATCTTCCGGGCCTGATCCAGAATTTCCCGGCCGGCCTCGGTGGGGATGACAGGTTGCTTACTTCGGTCGAATAACTTTAAACCCAATTCCTCTTCCAGCTTTTGGATCTGCATACTTAAGGTCGGTTGGGTAATAAAACAATGTTCGGCGGCAGTGGCAAAATGGCGGTGAATATCCACGGCTACGATATATTCCAGTTGAACAAGTGTCATGGGGTTCAATTTATCCGGCAAATTATTTATCCGGGCAACTTATAGATTAATTCTATGCAAAGATATAATTAATCGATCTTGTCAATCGGAAAAATATCCGAACTTCAGAAAGACATAATGATAAATTCCATTTTCCACCTTTTCAAATCATTACTATGAGCGAAGAAAAAAAGCGGAATTCCCCCAATGGCATGTAAAGATCCAGATCATGACCCTGGAGCAGGCGGACAAACATCCCTTCAATCCCTTTGATCTGACCAAAACCTGGTCTCAGAAAGAATATCCGCTGATCGATGTAGGCGTATTGGAGCTAAACGAAGTGCCAAAAAACTATTTTGCAGAAGTGGAACAGGCAGCTTTTGCACCGGCATATGTAGTAGATGGCATAAGTTATTCTCCGGACAAGATGTTACAGGGCAGAGTGCTCTCCTATCCGGATGGCCACCGTTACCACCTCGGTGCAAACTACGAACAGATCCCGGTGAACCGCTGTCCTTATGCGGTGAACAACTATGAAAGGGATGGTCATATGCGCATAGACGGAAATGGAGAAAACGACCATTACACACAGCCGGGTATTTTTTATCGCGATGTTCTGAGCCCTCAGGATAAAAAAAACCTGGTCAGTAATATAACCGGAGCCATGAGCGGCATCTCCGGGCCCAAACGCGGGGAAATCATCAATCGTCAATTATGCCATTTTTTCCGGGCCGATATCGGGCTTGGTATGGCCGTGGCCCAGGCTTTGGGTGTAAATGTCGATGACGCGATGAAAGAGGTGAAACATACGCCTGCAGCGGCAACCGTATAATAAATCGTTTCTGAAAACCCTGAAAAGGGCTGTGGTATATTTTAAACCGCAGCCCTTTTTTAGTTTATTATGACGGTGGTTATTATGACCCTCTAATTTCCTAAACCGGTCAGCGGCTGTAGCGGAGATGAACACTCTAATTCGAAAGAGACAAAGCATTAAATTGACATTCAGCATTTTACGAAATTGGCATGTTCTTAGAGCGAAAATGAGCAACCAACTATCATTCATCCAACTTTCACCTCCATGCTCAAAAACTATCTGCTTATTGCCTTCCGGAATTTCAGGAAAAACAAAGTCTTTTCCTTTATCAATATCCTGAGTTTGACGCTGGGTCTTGCATGCAGCCTCGCCCTGTTTATGATCGTCCGTTATGAACTGAGCTTTGACGGCTTTCACCAAAAGGGCGGTCGGATCTTCCGGGTCGTTTCGGACTTCCGCTACCCGGAGGGTGTAGAATACCAATGCGGGGTACCCTATCCCTTACCCCAGGCTTTTAAAAACGATTTTCCTCAGCTGGAAAAGGTGGTTTCCATAATGGGTTCCCGCAATACCCAGATCACCATTCCCCCGCAACAACAAGGGGCGGTACCGGCGCGTTTTCTGGAAAAAAATGGCCTTTTTTATACAGAACCTGCTTTTTTTGACCTTTTCGATTTTACCTGGTTGTCCGGAAGTCCGGCGAATGTATTGTCCCAACCCAACACGATTGCACTTACCCGGAAAACGGCGGAGAAATATTTTGGCTCCTGGGAAAATGCGATCGGTAAAACGATCATGACCGACGATCCATATATACTAACGGTAAAAGGCATTCTGGAAAACCCTCCCCCAAATACGGATTTCCCCATGACCGGAGTGATTTCTTTTGGCACCATCGAAGGGAGGTTAAAGGGAAAAGGCTGGGGAACGGTTAGCAGTCAGTTCCAGTGTTATATCCTGCTGCCTCAGCATCTTGCCGTGTCACAGGTGAACCGGCTCCTTCCTGCCTTCCAGAAAAAAAACCGGGGCAACCAGACAGATTTTTTTTCATTGCAGCCCTTACCGGATATTCATTTCAACGGTAATTATGGCAATTTTGGAGACCGGACTGCCAATAAAAAAACCCTTTGGGCCCTTTCTTTGATAGGCATATTTTTACTGGCCCTTGGTTGCATCAATTTTATCAACCTGGCCACTGCGCAAGCCGTAACACGTAGCCGGGAGGTTGGAATACGGAAAGTATTGGGCAGCCAGCGCTGGCAACTGGCCTTGCAATTCCTGGGCGAGACGGGTTTATTAGTAGGCATGTCCGTTATACTGGCAATAGGGCTGGTCACCAGTTTGTCCCCATTTGCCGGCCAGTTAATAAATGGGTCGATGCCCTTACAGCCGCTCCATTCAACCGGCGCCTTGCAGTTTATGTTCCTGACCGCCATAATAGTAACCCTGGTTTCCGGCGCCTACCCGGCAATTGTACTCTCTGGTTTCCGACCTATAACAGCCCTGAAGAACAAAATGGCTACCAGCGGCAACCCGAAGGGAATTTTCTTGCGTCGGGTGCTGGTCGTCAGCCAGTTCGCTATCGCCCAAACATTGATCGTAGGCGTGCTGGTTGCGATAAGCCAGATGAATTTCTTTCGCAGCGCCCCTTTGGGTTTTAATAAAGAGGCCATTGTAACCGTTAGTCTTCCTGATGACAGCAGCAGCCAGACAAAATGGGAATCGTTCCGGCAACAGCTGTTACAGCAAAGCGGAGTGGAAAAAGTCAGCCTGAGTTATAGTCCTCCGTCCGGAAGGGGTACCAATTTAAGTACTTTCAGGTATAACCAGGATACCCGGGATGATAACTTTGAATTGAATCTTAAATTGGCCGATTCCGCCTATCTGAACACGTATGGCTTGTCCCTGGTAGCCGGCCGTTTTTATCTGCCGTCGGATACCATCCGTGAATGGGTGGTCAATGAAACTTTTCTCAAATCGAGTGGGAAGGTAGCCATTAGCTGACTACCTGTCCCCTCACACCACACGTGCGTACGGGCCCGTACACGGCGG
>NZ_JBTLQH010000072.1:0-19101 GCF_054461575.1 Flavitalea flava | reverse complement strand
CAGGGCCAGCCTGTCTGCTCCGATCGTTTCCGGCTTCCCAACAGGAGTGGTGAAAGGAATTTTCGATAAATGGTCCAGCTTATGAAAGTGGGTAGACCTTGTCAATAATTCTTCGATAGCCGGGTTGTGCAGTATAACAGACGATAATATAGAGCGGGAAGGATGATACTCATCGATCAATCGCCGGATCGTTTCTTCCTGGTCATTTTCCAGAACATGCTCTTTAAAAAACCTGCCCTCTGAAAATACGGCACATTTCAGACGGGTATTGCCAAAATCAAAGCAGAGGGTCTTAGACATAATAAAAGAAGTTACTCTTCGAAATCGAAAGAAGAAAGGTTTGAGAAATGACCATTTAGTTTTACCCTTTCCTTTAAAGTCTCCATCTCGGCGATCACCGGCAATACTTTCGTCAAATGACGTTTCAGATATTCCTGCCGCTGCTCTTCCCGAAACAGACATAATAATTCGTATTCCTGTTTCAGGGACATTCCGGCGTGATGTGCGAGATCATAACTAACCAATTCCTCATCCGGTCGGTGAAAATCTTTGGTGATATGTAACAGCCGGTGTAATTCCCGGATGCTCTTCACTACTTTTTTCATGAGTTCCCGTTTGCCAGGACCTTCCATATTTTCCGGATAATTTACGATAGCTCCGCTGTATAATTTTTCCGGAACGGTTTTGATCATTTCCAAAACACGGAAAACACGCAATCCTTTTGTTTTAATATCCATTTCTCCATTTTCATATACATGTACCTGTTCAGTGATCTTCACCAGTGAGCCCATTTCGTTCATTTTGTTATCAATGACTGCGGGTATTCCAAATGGTTTACCTTCCTTAAAACATTCATTGATCAACTGCTTATATCTCGGTTCAAATATATGAAGGTTCAGGTTTTCACCCGGATAAACGACGATTCCCAAAGGAAAAACAGGAATGAAATTAGTCATGTCTTGATTTAATTCCGCAAAAATACTAAATAGTGGTTACCCGCAGCCCGTAGCACCCAACTCACTATTTCCGTATTTTTGAACTATCATGAAAATCCCCTTTCCGGTGTCCGGCGTCAACTGGCAGGACTGCCTGCAATCCATCAGGGATAAAAACATACGTGTCTTGTCTCGTTGTATATCCCTTGTAGAGAATGAGGTCAACGGGTATGAGCAGCTATTACAGGCGCTGCCCTACACCGAAAACACCCCAGTCATTGGAATAACGGGTCCTCCGGGTGCCGGGAAAAGCACGCTTACCGATGCCCTTATCGCAAAACTCATAGCCAGGGATAAGAAGGTGGCGGTATTATGCGTAGACCCTTCCTCCCCCTACCATCTGGGAGCTTTGCTGGGCGATCGTATCCGGATGAGCGATTGGTATCTCCATCCGGATGTTTTTATTCGTTCCCTGGCCACCCGAGGGTCTTTGGGAGGCCTGCACCCTAAGATTCTTGAGATAAGCGATCTGCTGAAGACAGCTGGTTTTGATTATATCCTGGTTGAAACGGTCGGCGTTGGCCAAAGCGAGATCGAGATTGCCGGTCTTGCCGATACAACGCTCGTCGTGCTTGTGCCCGAGGCCGGAGATGAGATTCAAATGATGAAATCAGGCATCATGGAGATCGCCGATATCTTTATTGTCAATAAAAGTGACCGTCCGGGAGCAGATCTGTTTCTCAGGAATCTCCGCCAGATGCTTTTATCCGCTTCACACCCTCCTGATCTGGTACCGGCCATTATCAGAACGGTCGCATCCCGAAAAGAGGGTATTGACGAACTTCTCGGGGAAATAGACGGACATCTGCAAAAACAACGGATGAATTACGGCAAATACAGGTTGCTGGCTGACCGGGCCTACCACCTGATCCGGGAGCAAAGGATGAGGTCTGTAAATAAGGATGAATTACAGGAAAAGATCGGGAAGGATTTTGAAATGGGAGAGTTCAATCTTTACCGGTTCGTTGCCGGTTATTCCTAAAAGACTCCATCTGCCGCCTGGCTTGTCATGGTATCCCTTGCCTTACCACCGGACTTTCCGGATTGCGACACTTAGTCTTTTGAAAAAGTTTTTTGCTTTCAGAGATGCCGGAATCCGGGGTTCATTCATTATCCCGCTATACGGTTTACCCCTGCAAAGATAAAAACGGGTGAGCGTACTGGAGGTAATCCCCCACTTCGAGATAAACCGGTAATATCCATTATTTTTTACTACCCTGCCTGTAGATTTATTGCCAAAATGGTAAGTACGGCTTTTACTCACGCCCTTGAACAAACGTATACCTATCATCCATAGTTTCATGGAAAAGTCAGGATCGGAATACATGCCCGGCGAAAATTCCATGCTATAACCACCCACCAGGTCCCAGATGTCCCTATGGACAACATTAGGAGGCCAGGTTGCCCCCTGCCAATCCTTCCAGGGCAGGGAAGCATAATCGTTTAATAAAGCATCTTCCCGAAAATGGGCGATATCCACTCCATAATCGCCCTTTATCTCGCAATTGCTGGCCGGAACGGGCTCGATCACGGTACCCGAAAGGAAAAAGAAATTATGCCCGATAACCTTTATCTCCTCCATCAGGGCAAGATCCCAACCGGGGCAGACATACATATCATCATTCAGATAGGCTACATAATCCGTTGCCACCAGTTCCCTGCCGATATTCAATGCATAACATACTCCAATATTTTTCTCGCTGAATGTATAATCGAGGTCAGGCTGAGACTCCACCCACTCTTTTGTCCCGTCATTCCCTTCATTGATATGGACGATCACCTGGTGATTCAGCCGGGAATTCTTCCTTATGCTCCCGATACAAAGCTTCAGATAGGGCAGGTTGTTCCAGCTGGGAATGAGGATGGAAAAAACCGCCCCGGCCGGTGGAGAACATCTTTTTTTCAGAATAGGAATTGTCGCGACCATTAGAGCTCCTGATTTTGCATTTGCGGGTTCAAATTACATGATTTATACTGGTAAATCAGTTATAAATTTTACATTTACGCCCTCTTTATTAAATAAATTTAATACCCTGGTATGAACCGTCTTTCCGTCCTTAAAGCCCTGATGCAGCAAAAAAATCTAAGGAACTATCTCGAGATCGGGGTATTCAACGGGCATATTTTTTTTCGCATCCGGAGCAATTTCAAAATTGCGGTCGATCCGGATTTTGCTTTTAGTAATAGCCGCAAAGCTGTAAAAGTTCTCTTGAATCCTTTTAATCTTTTCAACCGTTATTTTCAAAAACCAAGCGATGATTTCTTTGAGCAGGATGCCCCTTCGGTGTTTGCTGAAAAAAAGATAGAATTGAGCCTTATCGATGGCATGCATGAATATGAATATGCCTTAAGAGATGTGGAGAATACGCTTAAGTATGCGACGGAAGATGTGGTTATCATTATGCATGACTGTAATCCTAAGGTTAAAGAAGATGCCTGTTCCTTTAAGGAATGGAAAGCCAGGAATTTCACAGGTACCTGGAACGGGGATGTCTGGAAAGTCATTCTTCATCTGCGCAGCCTTAGAAATGATCTCACTTCTTTTGTGCTGGATTGCGACCAGGGCCTCGGGGTGATTGTTAAAAGAAAGAACGGGCATCCAAAGAACGAAAATCCCTTATCGTACACCCGGGACCAGATCAGCCAGCTTACTTTCGAGGATTTTACGGCTAACCGTGAAAAATTCCTGGACCTTCGTCCGGAATCCTATTTTATGGAATTCTTCGGTCTGAACGGCTGATCGTCATTAGGCTGATCACCGTTACTTTTCCACCAACGATAGCCGATAATTCCACAAATAGCCAGTGGAGCGAATGCAAGATATATAATGCCTGTATTCAAGGCCTTGGCTGGCTTCTCACCCAGTTGCTGCGTTGTTTTGGTACAAATGGAACATTGGGCCTTCCCCTGCAGGAATGATCCCAAAAAGAAGAACATAAATAAAAAAAACCAGCAATTTTTCATAGCCGCCCGATTAGGAGGTAAAGGTACGATACTGTCAGGTACTGGGGGCAAAAAAAAGCGGCTGTCTTTTCTTCAAGACAGCCGCTTTATATGAGTTTTATTTCCTCTTTTCTTATTCTTATCGCACTTCCTCCGTCTTCATGCTTTTTGCAGATCTTTTTCTTTCGTCTTCATCCAGGATCGATTTGCGCAGACGGATCTTTTTGGGAGTCACCTCGATACATTCATCCTGTTGAATATATTCCATACATTCTTCCAGGTTCATTTGTTTTTTAGGGATGATCCTGACCGAATCATCACTGCCACTCGCACGCATGTTCGTGAGTTTTTTGGGTTCTGTAGCATTTACGATCAGATCGCCTGGTTTGATGTGTTCGGCAATGATCTGTCCGACATATACTTCTTCGCCCGGATCTACAAAGAAAGTACCGCGATCCTGTAATTTATCGATGGAATAAGCGGTGGTCTTTTCCTGGTTCTTCGAAAGCAATACGCCATTGCTTCTTCCGGGAATTGGCCCTTTCCAGGGTTTGTATTCCAGGAAACGATGGGCCATTACCGCCTCACCGGCCGTATTGGTAAGCATATTGCTGCGCAGACCGATCAGCCCCCTGGAAGGGATCTCAAATTCCAGGTGCTGCATTTCGCCCTTGCTTTCCATCACCAGCATTTCCCCTTTGCGCTGGGTAACCATATCGATTACCTTACCGCTGAAATCACCGGGGACATCCACTACCAATATTTCAAAGGGCTCATGTTTTTTGCCATTGATTTCCTTTACCAGTACCTGAGGCTGACCTACGGTCAATTCAAATCCTTCCCTGCGCATAGTCTCGATCAGGATACCCAGGTGAAGAACACCACGTCCGAATACCAGGAAACTATCCGCACTGTCCGTATCCTCTACTCTCAGCGCCAGATTCTTTTCAGTTTCTTTTATCAAACGATCCCTCAGATGACGGGAGGTTACAAACTTTCCGTCCTTACCGAAGAAAGGCGAGTTATTGATCCCGAACATCATGCTCATCGTAGGTTCATCCACACTGATCACCGGAAGCGCTTCAGGGTTTTCCGCATCGGCAATGGTATCGCCAATGTTAAAATCCTCCAGACCCACTACCGCACAAATATCTCCCGCTATTACTTCTGTGGCTTTTTTCTTACCCATACCCATAAAGGTATAGAGCTCTTTTACTTTAACACGTTTAATTACGCCATCAGCCTGCATCAGCGCTACCGACTGTCCTTCTTTAATAGACCCTCTTGCTACCTTACCCACGGCGATCCTTCCCAGGAAGGAAGAATAATCCAGGGAAGTGATCTGCATCTGCAAAGGACCTGTGGCCACTTTGGGAGCAGGAACATACTGAAGGATACCGTCCAGCAAAGGCGTGATATCTTCACATTGTTCATTCTTGCTATTGAACCAGCCATTTTTCCCGCTGCCATAGAAGGTGGGGAAATCCAGTTGTTCTTCGGTTGCATCCAGGTTAAAGAATAATTCAAATACGGCTTCATGCACTTCATCCGGGCGGCAATTGGGCTTGTCTACCTTATTAATGATAACAATTGGCCTCAGATTCAGCTGGAGGGCCTTTTGCAATACAAAACGCGTTTGCGGCATCGGTCCTTCGAAGGCATCTACCAGCAGCAATACACCGTCCGCCATCTTTAAAACACGTTCAACTTCACCGCCAAAGTCCGAGTGACCGGGGGTATCGATAACGTTGATCTTGGTATCTTTGTACTCTACAGCAGCATTTTTGCTGAAAATGGTGATACCGCGTTCTCTTTCAAGGTCATTGCTGTCCATGATCAGGTCACCGGTCTCCTGGTTGTCACGAAACACGTGAGTGGTATGTAAGATCTTGTCTACCAAGGTCGTCTTACCGTGGTCAACGTGGGCAATGATTGCTATGTTTCTGATTTGCATAATAAAACTCTCCAAAAATTGAGGCGCGAAGGTACGCTAAAACCCCCTAATTTCCTACCAGTAACGAATCTAATGGATAGAAATAACATAAAAGTCATGTGAAAAAACCCTATTCAGTTGATTTACAGATCAAATAATTAATTATTTACCCCTTCCCTACCTATTCTGGTCCCTATTTTATACATTCAGCCCAAATTTCACCCCCATGCGCAAAAAATGGTTGCTCCTTATTCCCGTTCTGCTGATCATTCTTTATATGCTTGGCCCAAGCCCTGCCTCCCCTGTTTACAGCAAAGATATGCCTGTCGTGCCCAAAGACCCTGCCAACCTCGAAAATTATATCCGGAAAGGCGAAGCCGGACATAAATTGAAACCCGATAACGAGGCCAGGATCGTCTGGGCCAACGATTCCCTGAAACAGCCTACGGATTATGCCCTGGTCTACCTGCATGGTTTCTCTGCCTCCCAGGGAGAAGGCGACCCGGTGCACCGGTATATCGCAAAAAAGTTCGGTTGTAATCTCTATCTGGCCCGGTTGGCGGAACATGGGATCGACACGGTTGACGCGATGGTCAATCTGACTGCCGATAACTACTGGGAATCGGCCAAACAGGCCCTGGCCATAGGCCGGCAATTGGGTAAAAAGGTCATCCTGATGGGAACATCCACAGGAGGCACTTTTGCACTTCAACTTGCTGCGGCTTACCCCGATTCGATAGCAGGGCTGGTCCTTCTTTCCCCTAATATTGCCATCAATGATGCGAATGCCTGGCTCCTGAATAATCATTGGGGATTACAGATGGCCCACCTGGTAACCGGATCAAAATATATCGGGACGAAAGAGGATCATGGGCCTTTATACCGTCAATACTGGTATACCCGCTACCGTTCTGAAGCTGCGGTTACCCTTGAGGAATTATTGGAAACGACCATGAATGAAGAAACCTTCGAAAAAGTAAAACAACCGGTCGGACTTTTTTATTACTATAAGGACAAGATCCATCAGGACAGCACCGTAAAAGTATCGGCAGCTCTGAAAATGTTCGATCAGCTGGGTACTGCTGCCGCCTTAAAATTCAAAGAAGCTATCCCGGAGGCCGGCACTCATGTTATCGGTTCTTCTATCCGTTCTCATGATGTGGAGAGCGTAAAAAAAGGAATTTCTTCTTTTATGACCGGGGTGCTGCACATACCTGTTGTTTCAGCCGACTAGCATCTTTTGCAGACAACCAGTATCTTCGCGTCTGACTATTCAACGATGCAAGGGAGAAAAACGATGCAAGGAAATACAAGACGAATTATTTATCTCATCAACCCTATTTCCGGCACACGCGGTAAATCCGGCCTGCAGGAGTTGATCACACGCAAGACAGAGGAACGGCAGATCGATTTCAGGATCCTGCCTACCAATGCAGAAGGCGATTATTCCTTCCTCCTCTCTCTTATTGAGGAAGAAAAGTTCACGGATATCGTGGTCTGCGGTGGGGATGGAACCGTCAGTTCCGTAGCAACGGCCCTGACAGGAACGAATATTCCCGTCGGGATCATTCCCATGGGGTCGGGGAACGGGCTCGCTTTTGCTGCAGGGATTCCTAAAGATCCTGCCCGGGCCCTCGATATTATTTTTTCGGGTAATTCTTCGCTTGTCGATGGGTTCAGGATCAATGATCAGTTTTCTTGTATGTTATGTGGAATTGGTTTTGATGCCGCCGTAGCCCACACTTTCTCCCTTCAAAAGAAAAGGGGCCTGAAAACTTATATCCGCGTTTCGGTCAACCATTTTTTTTCAGCCCGTCCCCGATTATTCCGGATCAGGCTTCCCCATGGAGTGGTTGGCGGTCAGGACTTCCCGGTAGAAGCCTTTTTTATCAATATCGCCAATGGCAATCAATTTGGAAATCATTTTACGATTGCACCCAAGGCCAGTCTTCATGACGGGCTGCTCGATATCGTAGTGGTCCGGAAAATGAATAAGATCAGCTTGTTCTTCTCTATTCTCAGGCAGGTCGTTGGCGGTAATCCGGTACAGGATATTCCCGACCATGCCGGAAAGAACCGTATCCTTTATTTTCAAACGCCGGAGCTGATCATTGAGAATCCCTCCGAAGCGCCATTTCATATCGACGGCGATCCGAAAGCAACAGCAAAAGAATTTGTCATCCGGATCATACCCGGCGCCTTCCGGCTGATCCGACCTTGAAAAGACCCCAGGGCCATTTCTTAATGTCTTTCATGACAAAATTTTCCAAAATGTTGAAAGGTCTTTTGATTATCGCTGTTGTCCAGGGCTCCGGAGATATTCAGTTTTTCCTGTTTGGTCAAATGGAAATTGAGCGCGGCTCCTGCATCTTCGGTTTTGGGAATGTATTGAAAGATTAGTTTATGGAAAGGGAAACCCAATCCGTTCTGCGCTATACTGACCAGGTCGTCCTGGTTATATTCCTGCATTTTATACCAATTGTTCTGTAACAGGAGCAGTGGCTTGGTAATGATCTCCGTTATATCCTTCGACTCATAGGGGCTTTCCCAGCCACCCACTTTACGGTCCCGGATCTGCAACAACACAACCCCGCTTGTATTTTCCTGCACCCATTCCCTGAAGGAGTTCAGGAAACGGATAGCTGTCTGTTCTCCGAAATTGTCCCTGAAACCGGCATCCATGACATCGATGACGGGGTTGGTGGGCAGCCATACATTCGGTAACACATATGGGAAGGTGGCATTCATACGCAAGGCTGTCAATAACCGCAGGTTCATTGGATCCTGTTTGGTAAACAGCGCTCCAAAGTCGATGGCGTCCGGATCAAGGGGAGGGATTCCCGTACTGTCGTACCTGGGTCGCATCAGAAAACTAAGAGGTTGAGTACCGATAATCATGGTACGGCTGTCGCGGGTGATCACAGGGTTGAATAAAAGTAAAGGGATTTTCCCGGCTGTTTCGTCCGGCTGGAGGTCCTTCAGTTGTTTGTTCAGCAATCCCCTGGTATTTGCATTCAGTTTTTGCTCAAAGGCATATCCCCTGTCCTTTACATATTCATAAGTACCGACCCTGAACTTTTGGGAGGGAGAAGCCAGATCCCTGGCTACAAAAGAGGAGAACAAGGTGTTGAGGAGATCGCCGGAAATATCGTCTACGTATTTACGGTCCTGCAAATTAAGGGATGGGTCTCCATCGGTCTTAAGGCGATAAAGCTCCCTGAAATAAGTCGCGCCAAACATACCTCCCGAGGCTCCTGTAATCAGAAAGGTTTTGCGCATCAGTTTCCCGCCGCTCAGGCTATCCAGGCGCTGCATGATATTCATAGTGAAGGTGGCGCTCCGGTTGCCTCCGCCGCTGGTGTTGATCAGGTAAAGAAGTGGCTTGGCCTCCCCCTGCCTGGCTTTCCATCGTTCCAGGATTCTCAGCATATTGGCTCTGTCCCGCTCTACATTTTTTGAAGAACATAATTGCAGCAAATTTTCCCGGTCATAAAGGGGGCGGTCTTCACGATTTGTATAATTCAGCCCGTATGCCTTATTGGTAGGGTCGATGACATCATACTGGTATAACAGGTTCAGCAAAAAGAAAAGCATCACCAAAAATGGAATACTCCAGCTTTGGAGAAAATAAGAAAAAGCACCTGACAGGGAGATAAGGATGGCAAAGAATATAAATGTACTGGCCGCCGCCGGTAATTGAAAAACCGGGCTGTCCATAAAAAAGCCAACCACGATCAGGAAAATAAACGCAACAAAAATGGATAATACCGCGGAAATATGATGCCGGTTAAAAATGCTTTCAATAAACTCTTTGCTGTAATGGGAAACATCGCGGGTTTTCCTGATGGTGGTAGGCGAGTTCAGGTACCATCGCACCCGGATCAGCCGGCTCGGATTCAGCCTAACCTCTTCCTTACTGAATTGGGATTTGAATAGTTTTGGATTGCTCATCACCGGCGTCATCCGGCGGATAATGGTTTTATCTGCCCCGAAAAAGTAAAAAAGGGAAACGGCTACTATGAGGATAACCCCTCCAAGAAACCCCGCACTCTGCCAGATGATCGTGGAGGTTCCGAACAATTCCTTTTCCTTGCCGAACTGGATCAGCTTTACCAGGTAAAAAACCAGGAAGATCAGTGGCAGAATAGCATTGTTGATGCAATATTTCAGAAAAGGTTTGCTGGTCGTTGCCAGAAAACGGAAATGCCTGCTGAATAAAATAAAGGTGGTGATATTCCAGGCCATAATAAAAATCCCTGCAGCCATACCTACAATGGCTGCGCTGACAGAACTTACATTCCCAAGATATTCGGGAGAAAGGAATAAGGCGTTAGCACCATATGAACGCATTAAACCGCCATTCAAGGTGCTGAATAAAATAAACCAGAATAACAACAGGATCTGGAATTTTTTAAAATGCAGCAATACCAGTTGAATCGGGAAAAAGTAGTAAATCGCCCTTAGCGTCGTTTTAAGAGTGCGCATCATACGGTTACAGAATCAGGTTTTACAAGGTACAACATAGCCACCATAGCCAAAAGAAATAACAGGCCGGTGATCTGATGAAGCTGGGCCAGCCAGTCAAATAGCCCCCAATGATTGGGAATAATTCCCGGGCTGGTCAGCAAACTCGAAATACCCAGGATTATTTGCACCAGGATCAGGGATAGGGGAAGGAGCCGGAGTTTTCTAAAATACCCGGGGACCTGCCGCAAACGATAAGCTGTAAAAGACCAGATCAGGACCATAACCAGGAGAAGATAAGCCACCAGTCTGTGAATGAATTGAACGCTGATCTTATTTCCGATCAGATCCTGTAATAAAGGGCTTTTACTGAACAATGCGTCCGGTATCCAGTCTCCATTAATAGTTGGCCAGGTAGGCGCTGCCGTTGCAGCTTTATGCCCCGCCATCAGGGCGCCGTATAACAATTGAAAGAACAGAACAACGAGAATGGCAATCGTCCAGTTGCGGACACCTGTATTATGGATAACTATAGGGCGAACCATTCTTTTTTGGCCATCCGTAAATTCCTCCCGGGGGAAAAACAACTCCAACGCGAACCAAAAAGCATAGACGATCAATACCAGCGCAAAAACAAAATGCAGGGCAAGCCGCGTAGGCCGCACGTATATAGCATCTCCGGTAAGTCCGCTGGCAACCATTATCCAGCCGACAGCACCCTGCAAGGCGCCCAACAGGAAAAGGTAAATTAAGGGCCTGACCATTTCCGTTTTCATCTTTTTCTTCCAGAGCAGGTAAACAAATCCAACCACAAATACCACACCCACCATCCGTGCCCAGAACCGGTGAAACCATTCCCAGAAAAAAATAAATTTAAAATCGGTGAGCGTGAACCCGGAATTAAGGATGGAAAACTGTGGCGTTTGTTTGTATTTGGCAAAGGCGTCCTGCCATTGGAGTTCATTGAGCGGAGGGAGGGTTCCCGTAACTACATTCCATTCGGTAATGGACAGGCCGGAACCGGTAAGACGTGTGATGCCGCCAAGAATGACCTGAATAAGTAACATGATCACGCCTGTCAATACCCATATGGCTACGGGTCGGGAAGAAAAGGAAGTAGATGGTTTCATAGCGCCGCAAAGGTAGTATTCTAATCTGCTAAACGATGGTTCAATGCGGTAATTTCTCCCGCAGATAACCATAAACCCATGTTCCGGCAACAGCGCTCAAAAGTGTAACGGTGACGACAGAAAATCCGGCGCCGATCTGCGCAAAAAGAGGGCCGGGACAGGCACCTGTGATCGCCCAGCCAAATCCAAACATCAATCCGCCGAATACCTGCCCTTTATTGAACTTTTTAGGATAGAACCGGATGGGCTCACCATAAATCGTTTTTATATTCCATTTTTTTATCAGCCATACGGAGATGATTCCCACCACAACGGCGGAACCTATAACACCATACATATGGAAACTTTCCAACCGGAACATTTCCTGGATACGCCACCAGGAAATGATCTCCGCCTTAACGAGGATTATGCCGAACAACATACCAGCCAATCCGTATTTCAGGGAATGCCACCACAGGATTTTACGGGGTCTGGTCTGGGGGTTCGCCTCTACCCCGCCACCAGGCAGGTCTAGGGAACGAACTTCAAAATCCATATTGGTTTCTTTCTGTATCATAATCTCAAAATATACGGCAGGATAAGATTGGCCATCAGGAATCCCCCCGCCATAAAACATAGCGTTGCGGCCAGAGAAGGCGCCTGAAGCGTAGAAAGCCCCATAATGGCGTGTCCGGAAGTACATCCCCCTGCATAACGCGTTCCGAAGCCCACCAGAAACCCTCCGAAAACCATCAATAACCAACCTTTCAGGGTAAGCAAGGCCTGCCAGCCGAAAAGGCTTGCAGGGAGCAAACCTGAAAAATCAGTTATCCCATATCCTCTCATTTCAGTCACTAAAGCCGGACTGATCCGGATCGGGTCCGGATTGGGCAGCCAGGTAACAGCTATCCAGCCCCCGGCTAAAATGCCGGCTACAAACAGCAGGTTCCATGTTTCTTTTTTCCAGTCATATTGAAAAAAAGGGATCTTTCCGGGCAGACAGGCGGCACAGATATGACGCAGGGAACCGGAAACGCCAAGGCTTTTATTGCCCATAACCAGCAACGCCGGAACGGTCAGCCCGATAAGGGGTCCGGCGACATACCATGGCCAGGGCTGTTTGAGCCAATCAGAGAAATACATAGATATTTATTTTTCCTCATGAAGTTAAGCAGAAAAAAGGATCTGTATTTTTGACAAAAAAGAGCCCTTGTCCGGAATAAATGAACCATTACTGAAAAGTTGTTACCAGGAAGAACTGCAGGAGGCCGGTTGCGATGAAGCCGGACGGGGATGTTATGCGGGCCCTGTATTTGCAGCCGCCGTTATATTGCCGCCGGACTTTTTTCACCCTCTCCTCAATGATTCCAAACAAGTAAGCGAAACCAACCGGAATGAATTGCGGATCATCATCGAATCTACGGCCCTGGCCTGGAGCGTGGCCCGGATAGAACCGGAAGAGATAGACCGCATCAATATCCTCAAAGCTTCTTTTAAGGCTATGCACATGGCGCTGGATAATCTGAAGACAAGGCCCAGACTGTTACTGATAGACGGAAACCGGTTCATCAGGTATAAAAGGACCCCTCATCGCTGTATTATTAAAGGGGATTCCATCTATGCTTCCATAGCCGCGGCAAGTATTTTAGCCAAGACCTGGAGGGATGAGTTTATGAAAGGATTGCATGAGGAATTTCCCCATTACTGCTGGAACAGCAATAAAGGATACGGCACAAGGGATCATAGAAATGCCATCGAGAAATACGGCTTATCCCGGTATCATCGCAAAAGCTTTAATATTGGCCCTTTTGACCCGCAGGAATCGATCTTTGCCAACCAGGACTTTTGAGGCTGTTATTTGCCCGGAAAGATTCAATTTCTGGTCCCGGAGTGAAGCTCCCGCCTAACTTTCCTCCTCCCATGACCCCAGCCCCATTCTTACAAGTGCAGGCTCCTCACCGGTACAATCGATCACAGTAGAAGGGATCATTCCCCCTACGCCCCCATCCACTACAATATCGACCCTGTTCTTAAAATTTTCATAGATTGTTTCCGGGTCTGTGTATTCTTCCACCATTTCACCCGGAAGTGACGTACTTAAGATAGGGTGTCCCAGTTCTTTTACCATCGAACGGGCAATATTGTTATCCGGTACCCGAAGGCCGATGGTATCCTTTTTGCTTTTGAGTATCCTGGGAACCTGTTTACTGGCAGGCAGAATGAAGGTATAAGGGCCAGGCAAATAGGTTTTCAGCATCCGGTAAAGGGGGGTCGAAATACTTTTGGTATAATTACTCAGATCGCTGAGATCATAACAAATAAAGGACATTCTTGCTTTTGCGGGATCTGTTTGTTTGATAAGGCTTATCTTTTCCACAGCACTGTTGGAAAATATATTACAGCCAAGGCCATAGATCGTATCGGTTGGATAGATAACGACGCCCCCGTCCAACAGGCATTCAATAATGGTCTTGATATTCCTGGGCTGCGGATTGTCGGGATGGAGATGCAATAACATGCGGAAAGTTAAAAAAAATATAATTAACCGGATCCGAACCCTTGATTTTCACTTTAATAGTCCTCCGTTCACCTGTCAACAACATT
The DNA here is from genome assembly GCF_054461575.1 of Flavitalea flava. Taxonomy (NCBI): domain Bacteria; kingdom Pseudomonadati; phylum Bacteroidota; class Chitinophagia; order Chitinophagales; family Chitinophagaceae; genus Flavitalea; species Flavitalea flava. The sequence goes on along the minus strand of NZ_JBTLQH010000072.1, from coordinate 5,053 downwards.
TCCTTAACATGTTTTTAATATTAACTTTGTGAAAATGGGCGCTATGCAGTTGCAAGCAATAGACAGGGTAACATCCATTGATCCTGAGGAATTCAGGGAAAAATATTATAATCCCAAGAAACCACTGGTGATCAGTGGGCTGGCAAAAGAGTGGCCAGCTTATCACAAATGGGACTGGGATTTTTTTAAATCGCAGGTAGGAGAGGTAAAAGTGGGTGTCTATAATAATGTTAAAAGTGATGCCTATACCCCTATCAATACGGCCGATGATTACATGAAATTCGGGGAGTATATCGATATGATCCGGAAAGGCCCCGCCGAATGGCGAATTTTTCTTTTTAATATTTTCGAGCATGCACCCCGGGTAACCGAAGATTTCACCTGGCCGGAACACCTGATGAAAGGCTTTGTAAAACGTTTTCCCATGTTATTTGTCGGCGGGAAAGGCTCCATTACCCATATGCATTTTGATATTGATCTTTCCCATATCCTCCATACCCAATTCGGAGGCAGAAAAAGGGTGCTTTTGTTCCCTTTTGGGGAACAACACAAACTTTACCGAAAATCATGGGAAGTATTGAGTTTTGTTAATTTTGAAAAATACTTTGACGAACAGGAGAATAAACTGGATCTGAAAAAGTTTCCCGCCCTCAAACTGGCAAAAGGCTATGAGGTGATCCTTGACCATGGAGATACCCTTTTTATGCCAGCCGGTTATTGGCACCATATGGAATACCTGGACAGCGGCTTTGCCATGAGCCTCCGGGCCATGCAATCCTCTCTGACCGGCAAATTGAAAGGAGCCTGGTATCTATTGGGAATGCGTCATATAGATACCCTGATGAAGAAAACTGCCCCTGAATGGTGGTTCAATTTAAAAAAAGAAAAAACTTTCAGAGCGGCAGAGAAAGAACTCGAAACTATTGATGGGTAGGGCCTTCGGACGTTACCTCTTCCCAAAACCAGTGGCCTGTTGTTTCTTTATCTTAAAAAACTTTTAAAAAAATATTGCTTTTTAACAAAACTGTCCCTATTTTTACCCTGCTTATGACTCTGAAATGATCCATCTGCATAAGCAAGCAGCACTAAAAAGCCAACAATCCGATCCAATTCCACGCCCAACTATCCAATTTCCAAGATTCTAAGATTCCAATTTCCAAAAAAACATCCGGGTTCCATCTATTCGTAAGAAGATTAATCTTCTTATTGTTTACTGATAGTACTCCCTTCAATAGCCGTTATTCTATCGTCGTTACCCTTTAAAAATTGATAGTAAAGGTATGCCTAACCACGTTTGGTATACGTTGATCTAACCCTCGTTATTTCTATTTTAATTTATTTGTTGATTTATCCGGATAACATGCTGGTTGGATGTGGTTCGTCGTAACAGGAAGGCATAGGGTAGGATAGGTTCAGCCCGATAAAAGATTACAAACAGGCGAATTAGCATTCAATGAAAAAATATTTGACATCTTTCTTTTTGTGGTTTCAGAGGTAAGCACAGGCCGGCGATGTCTATCGCTGGCTCTTTTTTTAACAGAGCAGAAGCTGGCAACTCCCGTTTTCAACGCCTGGTGCCGGCTGAATAAAAATAATTTTCGCTGTGAAAAATCCAATAAAAAGCCCCGGAATACCGGGGCTTTTATTTTTCCGCGCGGGACTTTTGGTAAAAGTAGTCCCGCGCGGAAAAATATCTAATGATGGGCCTGTCCGGCCAGTGGGCCCGTGGCCCACTACTAATTTTCTTTAAGATTTTTATTTTTAAGGGAATTAAATTCGGTTTTGACACATTTGGACTCAATGCCAATCGGAAGTTCTAATTTAGGCATGAAAGGGTTTAAATTCCATAGCCAAGTTCTGAACACTGTTCAGAACTTGCTCGCAAGCTTCGCCTGGCTCGCTTGGGCCAGTGGGCCCGTGGCCCACTATTAATTTTCTTTACGATTAGTTCTTGGTTCTTATTTTTCTCAAACCCGACTAGGCAATAGTCCAGGTTTCGTTGCCGCGGAGCAATTTATCCAGGTCACCTTTTCCTTTGGAGCGTATGACTTCTTCTATCTGGAGATTGAGCATGTCTTCGTAACAGGGCCGGTCATTTTCGTAAAAAACGCCGAAAGGCCGGGGTAAATGACCCTCGATGCGGGGATCGTCAAACATTCGGACCAGGATCTGGGCCTTATAAAAATCCTTTTCATCATGGATCCAAAGATCATCCGCACTTACGCCATTACCTAATTCCACCACAGTAGGCCTGAATCCATCCAAACGGATTCCTTTTTCCTGTTTGGCACCAAAAACCAGGGGCTTTCCCTGTTCCAGGAATAAGGTTTCTACAGCTTTGCTGCCTTTATCCGTAAAGACCTCAAAAGCTCCATCATTGAAAATATTACAGTTCTGATAGATTTCCAGGAAGGAAGTGCCCTTGTGCTGGTTGCTGCGCAGGAGCATTTGCTGCAGGTGCTTGGGATCACGGTCCATGGTTCTGGCTATAAAACCGGCATCTGCGCCCATTGCCAGGGCAAGGGGATTAAAAGGATGATCGATACTTCCGTATGGAGTGGATTTAGTCACCTTTTTCTCCTCCGAAGTAGGAGAATATTGCCCTTTGGTCAAACCATATATCTGATTATTGAACAACATGATGTTCAGATCAAAATTCCGGCGCAGTAAATGAATGGTATGATTGCCACCGATACTCAGACTATCCCCGTCACCGGTCACGACCCAAACGCTCAGTTCCGGGCGGGTGGCCTTCAAACCAGAGGCGATGGCCGTTGCCCGGCCATGGATGGAATGCATCCCATAAGTATCCATATAATAAGGGAAACGGCTACTGCAGCCAATACCCGAGATAATTACAATATTCTCCCTCGGTATCCCCAGGGTCGGCATAATCTTTTGCACCTGGGCAAGAATGGAATAATCTCCGCAACCCGGGCACCAGCGAACTTCCTGGTCAGTCGCAAAATCTTTGGCCGTCAGGGCCGTGGGGGCAATTGTGGTTGTCTCGCTCATGATTGGATAATTCTTCTATACAAATCTACTTTAAAAAGGTTTCCGGAAATGGAATTTGGAAATATAATCCTTATTCCGGATTCTGAAGGCCCTGACCAGTATGCTCAAATGGGGCATTTTTATTAAAAACAGAGGCGCGGGGAAACTATGCCCCACAATTGCTGTTTTTTATTAATATATAATCGGCTGTAAGAGGGTAAAAGTTGATTGCCTGGTTAATTGGCGGTAACTGGCATACAAATAGAACCGGTAAGATAAATTCATTCAAATAAAATACACCGATCATGAACAAACAATTATTAATGATAGCCTTCGCCGGATGCCTTTTTATCGGTTCTACAGGTTGTTCGGTAGAAGGAGGAGTGGTGGAAACACGGCCCGCAGAGGTCGTCTATAGCCGGCCTATCACACCCGGCCCGGATTATATCTGGATCGACGGGGACTGGAGATGGAGCGGGGGAAGATATGTATGGCACAATGGTTATTGGGGAAGGCACCGGGGCCGAACCTGGCAAACCGGTCAATGGCAATCATCCGGCCATGGCTGGAGATGGCAACGAGGCCATTGGAGATAAGATTGAATCTTCGGGATATAATATGAAAAAGGGATAGACCGGGTGAAAAATCTACCTGGTCTACCCCTCTTATTGTATGGAACAAAATAAATTAGCTTAGTACCTGCTATTGCTGTAGTTATTGTTCCTGCGTTGGAAACCGCCGCCACCGCCGGGCTTTCCGCCGCCGCCGCTGCCCCTGTCTTCCCTGGGCTTGGCTACTGATACACCGATGGTCCTGCCATCAACAGAAGCGCCGTCCAGTTCCTGGATTGCTTTTTTTGCAGCTTCATCATCGGACATTTCAACAAATGCAAATCCGCGGGATTTGCCGGTGAATTTGTCCATAATTACTTTTGCAGAAGAAACTTCGCCATATTCTGCAAAATAGTCTTGTAAGTCTTCGTCCGTGACGTTAAAACTTAGATTTGAAACGTAAATGTTCATACTTAAATTAACTGATTAAAAAATGATAAATAACAATCTGAGTACCGAGAGCAGGGAGTAAAGAAGACTAACTATTACCGGGGATTGGTGTAGCAGAAACGTTCGTTCACTTACTAATGCTGTTATCAGCTCAAATTTACTCCGCAAAGATAGGTCATTTAAATGAAACAACAAGCCCTATTAATAATCTGTGCTTCAATTAGTAATTTGTTAACGAACCAATCATGTCCTGTCACTTGTCCGGCCTTTTATCCTGTTGTTTATCCGGCTTTCGGATTTTCGTATTTTTTAAGGCTCCGGACGGCCAGTATTGCGCTCAGCAACACCAAAATTGAGCCTGCAATAAAAGGGGCGCCTGGAAATTGGAATGGAGCGTTCGGACTGGTGAAATAGGCAAATAAATTGGTCATTAACAAAGGACCGATGATGGAAGTTACGCTCATCAGACTGGTAAGTGCTCCCTGCAGCTCTCCCTGCTCGTTGGGAGGAACATGGGAGGAAATGATCCCCTGTATGGCCGGTCCTGCAATTCCTCCAAGACAATATACGACCGTGAAAGCAAACATCATCCATCCCTGGGTAGCCAGGCCGAACAGCAGCATGCCTAGACTATAAAGGAACAAACCGACATACAGACTTTTCGACTGCCCCAGTTTGGGTATGATGATACGGATCAATCCCGCCTGAACGATCGCAATCATCACCCCTACAAAAGCAAGGGAATAACCTACCCATCTTTCATCCCAATGGAATTTCTCCATATTATAATAGGCCCATGTGCTTTGAACGGCATGCACGGCTATATAAATCAGAACCAGCGAAAAGATCAGCCCTGATACAGCCGGATATTTCTTCAATTGTACCAATGAGCCTACCGGGTTGGCCCTTTTCCATTCAAAGGGACGACGGAGTTCCTTCGGTAAGGATTCCGGCAGGATAAAATACCCATATAACCAGTTAAGTAAGGTTAGGATTGCCGAAGCGATAAAGGGAACCCTCGGGCCAAATACCCCCAATTGACCGCCAAGGGCGGGGCC
>NZ_JBTLQH010000071.1:0-22084 GCF_054461575.1 Flavitalea flava | reverse complement strand
CGATTTTTAACCTGTATCCCGCTTCAATAAAAGGATACAGACTATTTTAACCCGGATTTATCCGGACAACAATGATTTTTTATGATTTACATTTCACTTTCAGGCAGCAGCTTAATTCGTTACTACTATGGAATTTGCATAAGAAATTTTTGAATCATCAGAAAGTGTAATGGTCGTTCCATTTTTCCAGTATTTCGCTACCTTGTAAAGGTTTGTTTTACTTTCTTCATTGCCGGATACATATACATCGCTTCCAGATACCGCTATAGAATATGCAACGGCATTACTGGTTCCGTCTGTAAGTTTTACCACGGTTCCGTTTTTCCAGTATTTGGCCACTTTTTTACTACCAATTATTTCGTAGCCTGCCACATAAAGATCGCCTCCGGCCACTGTTATGGCATTTGCTGCTGATTCAAAATTTGTTTCCGTAGGCAAAATTACCAGTGCTCCATTTTTCCAATACCTGGCTGTTTGCCCGATATTTAGGCCTCCCGATCCCCAGCCTGCTATATACACATCACTCCCTTCAACCACTAATGAACTCGCATTGGTTGGCGCATACCCACTGGTACCAGCCAGCGTTATTTCAGCACCATTTTTCCAATACTTAGCCACTATTACTCCATAAGTAACGCCGGCATCTTTTCTTAATACGGTTTCATATCCTACACAATAAACATCATTACCCACTATCGCAATGCCATTGATCATGGCAGCTTTGGAACTGTCGCTTTTACCAGTTAAACTTACTGCCACTCCGTTTTTCCAGTATTTGGCAATGCCAATACTACCGGCATTTCGTTCATGACCTGCTGCATAAACATCATTCCCTGATACTGCCATTGCATTTATTTCAGGAGCATTTGTGGTGCTTGAAGGATCCGTAAGAACTACACCCGTTCCGTTTTTCCAGTACTTGGCTACTTTCACCGGGTTGGCATTATTATTTATTTCGTAACCACCGGCATACACGTCATTACCAACAACCACTATTGCGTTTATAGCAGTATTTAATAACGGATCTGCAAGCACTACCGCCGTTCCATTTTTCCAGTACCTGGCCGCTTTATTTTCGTAGCCGCCTACATACACATTGGTTCCCCCGGCCCCGGGTGGTGGAATAATTGGTGTAACAGAATTTTTTTTGCATCCGGCAAAAGCCATCAGGAAAGCAGGGATTAAGATAAAAAATTTCATAATTGAGATATTTTTTTTTGATTTTGATAATAGTTGATAACTTACTTATTTCATGCCCAGCAATTTCGAAACAGGTTTTGCTTCTAAGGCAGATAATCTTTTTTCTAAATAGTCCAATTGCTTTTGCTGGTTTACAATTAAGGCCTGTTGTTTTACCAGCAGTTTATTTAATTCCTGCGTAGCAGAAATATTTAATGTGGTAAGGCCTTCGTAATCTACTGTTCTAAAATCATCTACTTCCTCGCCGTATACAAATACTTTATCAGCTTTTATATCAGAGGCATTTATCAATACCTTGGTTTCAGAAGGAATACTGATAATAGCAAACTGTTCCATTCCCTTATCGTCTGATAAAAGCATTTGCAGTTTTTTTGCGGATGGGCTGATATTGTGTTTTGAGGAAAAGCTAATAAGATACCCATTGGCCGTTTTTTCAACTTTGTTTGCAAGCTGGTACACATTTGGTATAAAATCGGTGTGTTTGGAAACCACTTGCGGATACACTTTTTCTACATCCTGTGCTATTACCTTTTTAAATTGTTGGTTGCCATACCGAACTTTGTCTTTCATGGAATAGTCAGTTATTTGAAGAGCATTAATTATTTGTAAATCTTTTTGAGCATTTGTAATACCATTTATATTTTTTATTCGGGCATCAGAGTAAGCGTCAAATTCTGTAGAAAGAATTCTTCCGTCTGTGACAATAGATATTTGTGGAACAGGATTATCATTTGCTCTGGCAACACCAACTAAACCACTACCTTGATTTAAATAGGAATATACAATGCTACCTCCCGGTATGCTGACATTAGTAAAACTTGTAACATCCAACGGCGCTCTGGGCGTGTTTGTATTAATACCTACAAAACCACCACCGTTATTGCGAGGTCTTAAAATAATATCAGTAGTCGATCCAATTAAAGTAGAAGCATTTGTTTGGTAGATGGCCATCGCCGCAGTACCATTTCCTATCGCCAGATCATTGGTCGCAAAACCGGTACCGCCTACAGAACCTATCTGTAATTTATTGGTGGGTTGGCTAAGGGTATTGATTCCTACATTGCCTGTAGCTTCCTTTGGCCAAAAAACCATATTGGTATTATCAGAGGCGATAACGGTGCTATTGGATGATTGATATATCCGCATAGCATTGGTTCCATTACTGATGGCGAAATCATTGCCTACATAGTTAGGTCCAGGGTTTGCAATGGTACCAATCTGAAATTTATTTACCGGGAAATCTCCACCAAGGCCCACATAACTGTTAGATGAGTTAATAAAAATAGCAGAATTATTGTTACTGAAAATACGCATATTGGTATTAGAGAAAGTACCAATGCCTGCAGAGGTGCCACCCATTCTGGTGGCCAGGATATTTCCCCCTTCGCCTAAATGCGAAATACCGTTACTGTTGTTTAATGTTTGCACTGTAAGCTTTCCAAAACTATTTGATGCATCTGCACCTACCACAACATCCGCTGTTGGTTTTATTATTAACGCAGGAGTGTTGGCAGCATAAAACTGCAGGTTGCCGGTAGTGTTTGTAGCTGGTGTGCCGAGGTACAGATCATTATTAAAACTTTGTAAAAAACCTTTCGCTTCGCCGGCATTATTAGTAAAAGAAAGATAAGGAGTATTACCCTGTATTCTCAAAGCTTCGTTATCATTTTTTATATGTAGCGGTGCCAACGGTGTGTTTAATCCAATACCTACATTGCCCGCATTGTTATTAAAAATATGCGTGCCATTAAGGCCCCAAAAATTGGTAGATGATCCGGTTGATAGCTCAATCCATGCAGTACCGTTGTAATACCAAAAACTTTTTGCGTCGGTATCATACACCTGCAACCCCGTGGCTGGCGTAGCTATGGCTGTGCGTTGTAGCGATGTCATCCTGGGTACCAACATGCCTTTATTTGTTGCACTCACATCTAATATTGCACTTGCATCCGGCACGGCACCTGTTTCGTTTATTCCAATATTTTGTGCAAAAATTAGCTGGGAAAAACTACATGCGATAATGAAAAATAATATTTTCTGTCTCATTTTATTTTATTTTTTGATGAAGGGTAGTGTTTGTATTTGATTATTGTAACTGATGCTGATGTTATAGATGCCAGCAGGCAATACTGTTATATTAACCTGCTGATAAGTGGATGTGATGGCGAATAGTTTCAACAGATTTCCTTTTGTATCATAAAGCCGGGCCACAGGTTTTTTATTTAGGGTTTGTATGCCCGTATTGATGGCGATATAGCTGGTAGCAGGGTTGGGACTGAGAAAAATATTTGTACCCCCATCAAGGTTTATTTTTTCAATGTTTGACCATGTAAACGTTCCGTCTTTATCAATACTTTTTAAACGGTAATAAGAAATACCCGGATAGGGAGTAGCATCATTTAATGTATAATTCAGTTTGGTGTTACTGTTGCCTGCAGCAGCGATGCGGCCAATATTTTCAAACTGCCGGCCATCCTGGCTACGCCATACTTCAAAGTGGCTGCTGTTATTTTCAAAAACAGTTTGCCAGCTTGTAACCACCTGCCTGTTAATTACCATGGCTTTAAAATAAACAAGTGTTATGGGCAAAGGCGAGTTTCGGTCAACAAGCGTCCACCAGTCGTAAATCTGGCTGCCGCTGATGCTGCTGATGTTTATATTGTTGGTGGCACTGTTGATGGAAGAAGTTGGGATGTAATCGTCCCAGGTTTGCAGACTATTGTTCCAGCGCTGTGCAAATAAATTGGCTTCTGTTATAGTGTTTGGTGCCGCATATTCAAGGTCGGAATAAGTAAAATTTAAATTGGTGAGAGTTGGTTTTGTGCTATAACCCTCTGGATTAATTTGCCAAAAACGGTCAATCAGCTTTGCTGAATTATCGGCTCCGCCGCTGTTTACATTAGTAATACCGAGGGGCAAATAATCACTGTTCTTCCAGGTTGGGGTAGCATAAGTACTAAAAACAAACTGGCCATTAGCACCAATGCCCGATGCAGCATTAAACTGTAAAGGCAAATAGTTTGCAGCATTTCCAAAAGGAATTAAATAAGTGTTTCCATTACCCGGCCCAAAGATCCATATAACCCTGTTACCGGCACCTTCGCTTTGGATATATCCGGAACCGTTGTAAGTAATAGCTGTATTATCAGGATTATTAATTACTAAAGCAGCTCCGTTATTAATTGTAATAATACCGCCATTTACTACCAGCTTTGCCTGGGATGTAGCCTTTGTGGCAACAAGCGCAAGAAGTACCATAAGCATTGACAGCCGGTAAAAATTTTTCATGCTAAAAGTTTATGAATGGGTGATACTTATTTTTTCAGCCTTAACTGATAGCAATTTATATCTGTAGTAAAGCAATACCTATATAGATTGATTAACTGGTATAACAATTAGAGCAACTGGCAGAAATGGAGTGGGCAATTAAATTCGTGTAGGAAGAATTGGTTCGTGGTGGGAATTACGAATTAAACATTTTTGGAATTATGGAATCAAACGGCGCCTCCGTCATTGAAAGGGGAACGCAATGCCTAAGAATTTACCTTAAGCAAATATTGGTTAGTTTATAAAGCATTGAATGATCGTTTTATTTCCTTAACTGATATTCTGAGGGTCATTTTAAAAAGAAAAAAGGCCCACAAAGTGGACCTTTTATTCAAGTGCGGGCGATAGGACTCGAACCTACATGCCGTGAGGCGCTAGATCCTAAGTCTAGTGCGTCTGCCAATTTCGCCACGCCCGCAGTTCCTCATCATAGTACGAAAGGGGTGCAAAAGTAGGACTTTTTTTGTAAATTCGTACAGTATGGAAATGGAAACAGTTGCAGTAATACCTAAATATAACCTCACAGAAGACCAGGAAAAGAAGCTGATCCTAAGGGAATACCGTGCCCTCCTCCGTTCGCTGAAGCCAAAATTGAAGGCTGGGGATAAAGAATTGATGCGGGTTGCCTTTGAAATGGCGGCAGAGGCCCATAAGACCATGCGGCGAAAGAGCGGGGAACCTTATATCCTGCATCCTCTGGCCGTTGCCAGGATCTGTTCCGAGGAGATCGGGCTGGGTGTGCGGTCTACCATTTGCGCCTTATTGCATGATACCGTGGAAGATACGGACATCACTCTGGAAGATATCGAAAGGGAATTTAGCAGCGAAATAGCCAGGATCGTAGACGGATTGACGAAAATATCCAATGTGGTGGATGTGAACGCGTCCCGCCAGGCGGAAAATTTCAAGAAAATATTGCTTACCCTGACCGATGACCCCCGGGTCATCCTGATCAAACTGGCCGATCGTCTCCATAATATGAGGACCCTGGACAGCATGAAAAGGGAAAAACAGCTGAAAATCGCTTCAGAAACCGTCTATATTTATGCACCCCTGGCCCACCGTATGGGGCTGTATAATATTAAGACCGAGCTGGAAGACCTGGCCATGAAATACCTGGAGCCGGAAGAATACAGGGAAATAGCCCGCAAATTGTCCGAGACTAAAAGAGAACGCTCCCGTTATATCAATGAATTCGTCAAACCCCTGAAAGATAAACTCGACAGAGGAGGCTTTAATTTTGAAATTTACGGCCGTCCCAAAAGCATCCATTCCATTTGGAATAAGATGCGAAAAAAGGGAGTGGCTTTTGAAGAAGTCTATGACCTTTTCGCGATCCGGGTCATCCTGAATTCCCCGCCGGAAAAGGAAAAGGAAGAATGCTGGCAGGTCTATTCCATGATAACGGACGAGTACAACCCTTCCCCCGAACGTTTGAGGGACTGGTTAAGCAACCCCAAGTCCAATGGTTATGAAGCCTTGCATACTACGGTTATGGGGCCTCAGGGAAAATGGGTGGAAGTGCAGATCCGTTCCAAACGGATGAATGAGATCGCTGAAAAAGGGTTGGCCGCCCATTGGAAATACAAGGAAGGCACTTCTGATGAAAGCCGTTTTGATAAATGGTTCCAGCAGATCCGGGAAGTACTGAATACACAGGATAATGATTCTATTGACTTTCTGCAGGATTTTAAGACCAGTTTTCTGGCTGAAGAGATCTATGTATACACGCCAAAAGGGGATGTAAAAATGCTGCCGGTAGGGTCCACTACTCTGGATTTCGCCTTTTCCATCCACAGCGCCATCGGCAGCCAGTGCATCGGGGCGAAGGTCAATCATAAACTGGTTCCACTCAGTCATAAACTACGCAGCGGCGACCAGGTGGAGATCATCACCTCCGGCAAACAGAAGCCCAATGAGGACTGGCTGAATATCGTTGTCACGGCTAAGGCCAAGAGCAAGATCAAGGATGCCCTTAAGGAAGAAAAAAGAAAGATTGCCGATGAAGGGAAATATATCGTGGAGCGAAAGCTGGAGAATTTCGGAGCAGCCTATAACCAGCATAATATCGATGTCCTCACCTCTTTCTATAAGCTGAATTCCTCGCTGGATTTTTTTTACCAGGTTTCGGTGAAGAACATCGATCTGAAGGAGCTGAAAGAATTTCAATTATTAGGAGACCGGCTGGAGCCGCCCAAGCCGGTCAAACCCGTCATTGACAATAAGACGGAATCGACGTCTACTGCCATCCCCCGGAAGGATGCCGAGCTGATCATATTCGGGGAGAGCAGTGACCGGATCGTTTATACCCTGGCTAATTGCTGCAAACCCATTCCGGGGGATGACGTGTTCGGATTCGTGTCGGTAGGCAAGGGGCTGACCATTCATCGCACGAATTGCCCCAACGCGGCTAAACTGATGGCCAGTTACGGGCACCGGGTCGTAAAAACCAAATGGGCGAAGAACAAGGAAATCTCTTTCCTGACCGGGATCCGGATAGTGGGAATGGATGACGTCGGAGTGGTCAATAAGATTACCAACCTGATCTCGGGGGAATTAAAACTCAATATCAACGCCATTACTATCGAGGCCAAAGAGGGGCTTTTTGAAGGTAATATCAGGATATATGTGCATGATAAGGAAGAACTGGAGGAACTGGTGATAAGGCTGAAACAGCTGAACGGCATTCATTCGGTCGTCCGATTTGATACGGAACCGCCGAACCCCCCAACCCCCTAAATGGGGAGTTTAGTAGCACGCGACTCCAATTGTTACATCCCTAATTTCAGTGTTGATTTATACTTTGGAAAGTCTACCAGGAATAATATTCCCCCTTTAGGGGGCTAGGGGGTAATATTTGTCTTTTTCAATAGCCGATCTTCACTTACTTTTGTCGCCTTGTTCACAAACCTGGCTCAGCCCGGGTATTCGTAACTTGCAAATCTGTAATGAATGGTTGATGTAATTTTAGGCCTCCAATGGGGTGATGAAGGAAAAGGGAAGATAGTCGACTACTTTGCCCCGCGTTATGACCTTATAGCCCGTTTTCAGGGTGGACCCAATGCCGGTCACACCTTATATGTTAAGGATAAAAAGATCGTATTGCACCAAATCCCTTCCGGGATCTTCCACGAAAAAACCACTAACCTGATCGGTAACGGAGTGGTGCTGGACCCGGTCACCCTTAAAAGGGAATGCGAGTCTGTTGCAGCCTTCGGTGTGGATTACCGGAAAAACCTGTATATCTCCCAGAGAGCCCATCTGATCCTGCCGACCCATCGGGCGCTGGATAAAGCCTCTGAAGTATCGAAAGGAAATGAAAAGATCGGATCGACCTTAAAAGGTATTGGCCCGGCCTATATGGATAAGACGGGGAGGAACGGCTTACGGGTTGGGGATCTGCTGGATAAAACCTTTACGAACCAATATATCAAATTACGCCTCAAACACCAGAAATTACTGGATGGTCTTAATTTCCATGAGGATATTTCTGACTGGGAGGATGAGTTTTTCGAGGCCCTCGAGTTTATGCGGTCCTTTAAAATTGTCAATGGAGAATATTTTATCAACGAAAGGATAAGCCAGGGCAAAACAGTTCTGGCCGAGGGTGCGCAAGGAAGTATGCTGGATGTCGATTTCGGAACCTTCCCTTTTGTAACTTCTTCCAATACCATTTCTGCGGGTGTATGTACCGGTCTTGGTGTGGCGCCCCAACTGATCCGCGACGTTATCGGCGTAAGCAAAGCTTATTGTACAAGGGTTGGCAGCGGTCCTTTTCCTACAGAACTGGAAGACGCAACCGGGGAAGAATTGCGTAAAACAGGCAGTGAATTTGGCGCCACTACCGGAAGACCGCGCCGTTGCGGCTGGATTGACGGGGTAGCCCTTAAATTTGCCTGCATGATCAATGGGGTCACCAAGATCGTCATGACAAAAGCGGACGTCCTGGATGCCTTCGAGGAGCTTAAAGTATGCACGGCATATAAGATTGACGGTCAGACCACCAGCGAGATCCCTTTCCAGATGAACCGAATGAAAATCGAACCGGTTCTGGAAACTTTTGAAGGTTGGAAAACAGATACTACTTCTTTGAAAAAATATGATAACTTGCCTGCAAAGATGCAGGAATACGTTCAGTTCATCAATCATTTCCTGGGGGTAAAAGTGGCCTATATTTCAAATGGCCCGGGACGTGATCAACTGATAGAAAATATATAAAAAATAAATCTTTTAAAAAATTTGGCGAATCGAAAACTTCGCTGAAATTTTACAGCTCAATCTTATTGGACATGGCACCAAAATCTGATAAGGAGGGAAAGGGTTCAAAGAAATCCGCGCCTCAGTCACCAAAGGAAACTCCGGAAAAATCAACTCCCAAATCCAGGAAAAAACCTGACGATGATGAGGATGATGATGAACTTGATGATTCCGATACTCCCAAAGCGCCCTCCGGAAAAACTGCAAAAGCATCTGCTAAAAGTAAAAAAGGCGATGACGACGACGACGACGGCGATGATGTCGAAGAAGTAGACGAATGGGAAAAAGTGGAAGAGGAGGAAGAATGGGACCCCGACTTCGATGAATTTGATATTCCTAAATCAAAGACAAAGAAGGCTACCGGCGGTAACACTTCCAAGAAAGCCGCCAAAGGAGAAGAAGATGATCTCGGTATTGACGAAGACTTTAAAGACCTGGATCTCTTTGGCGAAAGCGGGTTCGAAGAAGAAGAGGATGACTTTTAAAAAGACGCCTGACCCGGCATCGGTAAAAAGGACCTTTGTTTCATTCCCCATAAGTGATTTTAAAAAAATTAAGCAACAGCTATTAAACTGGGCCTCCCGGTTTAATAGCTGTTGCTTTCTGGATAGTCAATCCTATCCCGGGACTGCCCAATCGAAAGCAAAACCCCTCGGTTGTATATTGGCTGCCGGCATCCTTGAATCTGTTCAGGCGAATGCCGGTAATGCTTTCGAACAATTAGAAGAATTCACCAGTAAACGTTCCCGCGATGGGCAAAAGGACTGGTTATTCGGTCATTTTGGGTATGGGCTGGCCAGGGAGACCGAGCCCATTCACGCTGCCCAATCCGATGGGCCTACACTGCCCGACCGCATTGGATTCCCCGACTTGTTTTTTTTTATCCCCGAAATCGTTATTGAACTTGAACAGGATGGTATCCGCATCGGGTCTCTGAAGGAAGATCAGGAAGTTATTTACGAGCAGATCCGGCATATAAGCCTGCCTGATTCCGGCTCCTACACCCTTCCTTCCATTCCTCCCTTTCAGGCGGGATTTTCCAGAGAAGAATACCTGCAGACTATACAAAAGCTTCGGGATCATATCCTTCGGGGGGATTGTTATGAGATCAACTTCTGTCAGGAGTTTTTTTCCCAGCCCGCCCGGATCGATCCTTTGCAAGTCTGGCAAAGACTCAGCGAAGCGTCTCCCAATCCCTTTTCCGCCTTCTACAAACTGGATAAAAAATACCTGTTATGCGCCAGCCCTGAGAGATACCTCCGCAGGGAGGGCAATACGCTTATTTCGCAGCCCATTAAGGGCACTTCACCCCGGCATCCTGAAGATGCTCCTGCAGACAAAACGGCCCGGGAATGGCTCTTTAATAGCCCCAAGGACCGTTCGGAGAATGTGATGGTGGTCGATTTGGTTCGCAATGACCTGTCCAAAATATGCAGGGAAGGTTCCGTTAGGGTAGAGGAGCTCTTTGGTATCTATAGTTTCCCCCAGGTACACCAGATGATTTCAACCATAAAAGGGGAATTATTACAGGATACAGACCTGGTCGATTGTATCCGGGCCACCTTTCCTATGGGGTCTATGACCGGCGCCCCTAAAAACAGGGTGGTGGAATTGATCGGCCGTTACGAAAAGACTTCCAGGGGGTTATTCTCGGGAGCCGTTGGGTATGTTACACCGGATGGCGATTTCGATTTTAATGTAGTCATCAGGAGTATTTTTTACAACGGGGCCGGTAATTATCTTTCCTATCAGGTTGGTTCCGGTATCACCTTCCATAGTGACCCGGTGGCCGAATATGAGGAATGTATGCTGAAGGCCGAAGGGATAAAAAAGGCATTGGATCCCGGATTCAGTTTTTAAAGTTTATCGCAGGTAAGAAGTATATGCAAAAAAAATGCGGCTGCTCGGGCAGCCGCATTTTTTTAATTTTTTCTTCTACGCATTTTTTATTTCACCGCTATGCTTCGTGTGGCCCCGGTCGGAACGATCTTTGTCTTTGCCGTATTGGTATCTTCCACCGGCGGTTGATCATCACTGTTTAACAGCAATTGAACCGACTCATTTAAGATCTGGTATTTATTGCCCGCGAATAATTCCATTTTATCGGCAGGCAGTTTCAGATCGTACGTATTATTGCTGCTTGCCATTATCTTGTCAAAATCAGGGTTATACCTGGAAAAGACAACCATATCGAGCAAGGTATAACGGGCAATGACCTGGGAATGATATTTCCCCGAGATGGAAACGGTTTTGGAATTGTTTTCTTCCTCCTGGCTCAGCTTCCTGCTGAACACATACATGGAGGATCCGGATAATTGTTCTGCCGCTTCCTGTTTGGTCAGGGTCGTTACGCTGCCCTGGCCCTCAAAGGCATATTGGGTCCCGATGAATTTCTTTACATGAATCCTGGATTCGGCAGGCAGGAAATACTGAAGGTCCCAGAAATTCCGGCTTCCGCTCCGGTGAATAGCCCGGTTGACATTATTCGTGCCTGTATTATAGGCTGCAATCACCAACAACCAATCACCCAGGTCATTATACAAATCGCGCAGATAGGCAGCCGCCGCACGGGTGCTTTTGGCATAATTTTTCCGTTCGTCGTTCTGACGGGAAACCTTTAAGCCAAGATCCCGGGCCGTTTGCGGCATTAATTGCCAGGGTCCGACAGCCCCTACGCAGGACTTGGCCGTGGTTTTCAGATTAGATTCGATAACAGCCAGGTATTTAAGCTCCTTGGGAAGACCATATTGGGTCAGGATACCCTCGATCAGGGTAAAATAGGGTTTGCCCCAGCTGCGCATACTCCATAAATCATCCCAGTTTTCCTTCATATAATCCTGAACGAAGATGAGTGCCTTTGCATTCAACCGCACACCGTTGCTGCCCCCGATTGAGGTGGCTGCAAAAAGGTTCATAACATTATCCTGGGAATTAGAATCGGCAGCCGCGAAGGAAGAAGTTCCTGCTTTCACTCTGTTTGTATCGGCCATGCCGGTAAGGCTACTTGTCTGGACACCCCCTTTGTTTAATCCGTCTGCTTTAATGGGGTAAGTCCATGCTGAGCTAATAATAGTTATGCCCAACAAAATCATTCTTTTGTTCGTCATGTCCAACGCTTTAAAGATGGTAAACTACCTATATCGGTGTTCACAATCTTCCATAGGTACAGAATCGGGAGAGGCTTACTAGGCGCCATCAACCTGGATAATACTTGGGTAAACCGGGGTTAATGCTTCAAGACCTCTTAGTTAAATAGAGTAGGATTTCGTAGGACATAAAAAAGCATCATTTGAATTGCATCAATTGATGCGAGAACTGAAGCAAAGATAACTCTTTAAATCGGTTTGTCATAGCCTGAACACCAAAAGGCATGCCATTTGTGTGAGTGAACAAAGGGATAGAAATACCGGGAATACCGACCAGATTTGCATAAACCGTATAGATATCAGCAAGATACATAGCAATAGGGTCGTCCATTTTCTCTCCGATGGAAAATGCGGTGGTAGGAGCGGTTGGAAGGATAATTATGTCGAAGTCGTTGAATATCAGGTTGGTTCGGTCAACTAATAATTTTCTTACCTGCTGGGCCTTGGTAAAATAGGCATCATAGTATCCGGCGCTTAACACAAAGGTTCCCAATAAGATACGTCGTTTGACCTCTTTTCCGAAGCCATCAGAACGGGTACGCTTGTAAAAATCTGTTAAATCAAGATCTTTTCCTTTTGTACGATATCCATATTTAACGCCATCGAAACGGGAAAGATTGGAGGAGGCTTCGGCCGTTGTCAAAATATAATAAGCAGGAACGATATAGTCAAGTAATTCAAAGTCAATACCTTTCACAGTATGACCCTCATTGCGCAATCCTTGGATGCGGTCCAGGATGGTATTCCTTATTTCGGGATCAAGGCCAGGATGCTCAAGGGCCTCCTTAAAATAGGCTATCCGGTATTTCCGGAAGCCGGCATTTTCTGTATTCGTTAAATCGGTTAATTCGTTGCTATGGAATGGGGTACCCGGTTCAGCTGCATAGTTCAGGGCATGTTCCGTAGGAGCCAGGGTACTGTCAAAGTCATCCTCTCCGGAAATGACATCGAGGACCAGGGAAATGTCCGGTACGGTTAACCCAAAAATGCCTACCTGGTCAAAGGAGGAGGCATAGGCGATCATCCCGTAACGTGAAACCTTACCATAGGTGGGTTTTAGCCCCAGGATACCACAGAAATCAGCGGGCTGTCTTACAGATCCTCCTGTATCGCTCCCCAGGCTGGCCATACAGAGACCGGCTTGCACGGCCACCGCCGAACCGCCGGAGGACCCTCCGGGTACGCGGTTCAGATCCCGTGCATTCAGCACCTTACCATAAACCGAATTTTCATTAGTGGAACCCATGGCAAATTCATCGCAATTCAGATGGCCGATGATTATCGCATCTTCACGAAGTAGTTTTTCCACTACGGTTGCATGGTAGATAGAAACATAGCCTTCTAAAATATGGGAGGCAGCGGAAAGAGGATGGTCCTTATAAGAAATAACATCTTTCAGACCGATAATCACACCGTGTAATTTGCCGGTAACTTCACCGGCCTTTCTTTTCTTGTCCAGTACCCGGGCTGTATCCAGGGCCTCCTCACCATATACATGAATAAAAGCATTCAGATGACGGGTGCTTTCTATTTTATCCAGATAGAACTGCACGGCCTCTTCACAGGAAGAATTACCATCCCTTAAAGCTTTATGATAATCTTGTATTGAGTAAAAGGTAAACAACGGCAATAGCGGCTTCTGTTTGGGCAAACAAAAACCGGGCGATAAGAATGATGATGAAGAAATTAATTCTGTGAAGAAGAAGGAGTGGTATTTGCAGTTTTTGTATCCTTTTCTGCCATGCCTTCTTCCAGTTCTTTTTTCACATTATTCTTCGCATCATTGAATTCACGGATCCCGCGACCCAGGCCACGCATAAATTCAGGAATTTTGCGGCCACCGAACAGGATCAGGACAGCCAGGATGATCAATATCCATTCGCTTCCACCCGGAGCGGAGATCAAGAAGATGCAATTCAGAAAATTAGTAAACATATTCAGCTTGTTTAGAGCGACAAAGTTAACTCTTTTGACATCATATTGGCTTTTTACCAGGGAAATTATTACCCTTCGGTTTAAATGAGGCCTATTTAACGGAGCGCTAACAAAGATTACCGCCGACAGGTGCTCCTTCTTGCCTGGATGGGCAGAAATAAAAAAGCCGCCCCTTTTACAAGGGCGGCCTTTACTTATTTTAATCAGTGGATTAAGCCTGTTTAATTGCCACTGCCATTCTCTTTTCCTTGATACGAGCGCTCTTACCACTCCTTTCCCTTTGAAAATAAATCTTGGCGCGACGAACACGACCTACCTTATGCAGTTCGATCGACTCGATATTAGGGGAGAAAAGAGGGAAAGTCCTTTCAACACCTACGCCATCGGAAATCTTACGGACGGTAAAAGTAGCCGTTTGGCCAACACCCTGACGTTTAAGGACATCGCCCTTGAAACCCTGGATACGTTCTTTATTACCTTCCACAATTTTATAATTGACAGTGATGTTGTCACCGGCTTTAAATTTCGGAAAATTAATCTTTCCTGTCAATTGTTCGTGTACAAATGCTACTGCAGCGTCCATTACTCTAATTTTTAAAGGATGGCAAAGGTATGTATACCATCAGAAATTTCCAAACTTTTTTAATATTCTCTTCTTTTATTACCTGGCCACGTTAACCGCTCTTTTCTCCCGGATAACGGTTACTTTGATCTGGCCGGGATAAGTCATTTCGGTCTGTATCTTCTGGGCTATTTCAAAACTTAATTTATCGCTGTCGATATCGGTCACCTTATCGGCTTCAACAATCACACGGAGTTCCCTGCCCGCCTGGATAGCATAGGCTTTTTCCACACCAGGATAGGCCAGGGCCAGATTTTCCAGGTCCTTGATACGTTGCAGGTACTGCTGCATGATTTCCCTCCGGGCGCCGGGACGGGCACCGCTGATGGCATCGCAGGCCTGTATGATCGGTGCAATGACATATTGCATTTCCACTTCGTCGTGATGCGCCCCGATGGCATTGATGACTGCAGGATTCTCGCCGTATTTTTCAGCCAGTTTCATCCCCAGCAGGGCATGGCTTAATTCAGTTTCTTCATCCGGCACCTTGCCGATATCATGTAAAAGCCCGGCTCTTTTGGCCAGCTTGGGGTTCATGCCGAGTTCCGCTGCCATGATCCCGCAAAGATTAGCTACTTCGCGGCTATGCATCAGCAGGTTCTGTCCGTAAGATGAACGGAACCTCATTTTTCCCACTATTCTTACCAGTTCTTTGTGCAAGCCATGGATCCCCAGTTCGATAACCGTACGTTCGCCGATCTCCATCACCTGTTCCTCGATCTGTTTGCGGGTTTTTTCCACGATCTCTTCGATGCGGGCAGGGTGAATACGTCCATCGGTCACCAGTCTTTGGAGGGACAAACGGGCAATTTCCCTGCGCAAGGGATCAAAGGAGGATAGAACGATGGCCTCCGGGGTATCGTCCACGATCAGGTCTACTCCGGTAGCAGCTTCGATGGCACGGATATTACGCCCTTCCCGGCCGATGATCTGTCCCTTGATCTCATCGCTTTCCAGGTTAAAAACGGTTATGGAATTTTCAATAGCCTGTTCGGCCGCCGTACGCTGAATGCTTTGAATGATGATCTTACGGGCTTCTTTATTGGCCTTTTGTTTGGCATCGTCGATGATCTCCTGCTGCATGGCCAGCGCCCTGGTCTGTGTTTCCTGGCGAAGACTTTCGATCAGCTGGGTTCTGGCTTCGTCCGCCGTGAGAGCTGCTATCTTTTCAAGCCGGCGAATATGCTCTTCCTGGTGTTTTTCCAGTTCTGTCCGTTTCTGCCCTACGACCTCGATCTGTCTGTTAAGGTTTTCTTTGATTACATCATTGTCTTTGGCTTGTTTGTCCAGATTTTCCAGCTTCTGGTTGATGCCTTGTTCTTTTTGTTTGATACGGGCTTCTGCCTCGTTCGCTTTTTTATTCTTTTCCAGGACTTCTCTGTCGTGCTCGGATCTCAACTGTACGAACCTTTCTTTAGCTTCCAGTAGTTTCTCCTTTTTAAGATTTTCGGAAGTGATCTGGGCCTCACTTATGATCTTTTTGGCTTGCTGATGAGCCTCGTCAACCTGTATCTGCGTGTTTTTAGCAAAAAGGAATTTACCGGCAATGATCCCTACAGCCAGGGCGATAATTCCGATTATGATGGGTATTATAGCTGTCACCATTGAATCTTCAATTTAAAGCGTTAACAATCATATGTTTTCTTATTCAGGTTCATGATTGTATGAAAATGTGTTAGTTGGCGAAGATAGTAAAAAAGGAGGTTCAAGATACAAGCTTGTCGCCCCTTTATGATAGGGAAACCATTAGGCGCGGAAGTGTGCCGCCGAAAGGCAATCATAAAAAGATGAATTTCTCCGGATTAAATTTCCCAAAGTCTAGTAAGCTACGGTACGCCACGGGCGAACCAGCCGAAGGCTCATCATCAGAGGCTTAAGATAACCGGACTAAATTTCCCAAAGTCCGGTTATCTTAAGCTACAGTACTTTATCCAATTGCTGTTCCATTTTGGAGAGGGCTTCCAATATAGGGCTGCTTATGGCAGACTGGTTTTCACCAGCAGAAAGTTGGGTGGCATACCATAAAAGGACCATAGCAATGTAATCCTGCATATCCTTTCCGGCAAAATGAGTCTTATATTCTATAATTTTGTCATTTATCGTCTTTAAGGCCTTCCTCACCTGTTCTTCGTCGGCCCGTTCTATCTTGATCCGATAGGTTCGGTCACCGATTACAACATTAATTGGAATTAACTCTTGCATAGTTCAAATAGTTGTGTTAAATTTATCCACACCTTTTACACATGGTATGGTTTTGATGTAACTGAAGGTAAACCCAATTTTACAAAATGCCTATCCTGAAACCCTTTTAAAACGAAACTTTTGCTCACCAATACCCTATAAAAAAACCTCATCTACCATGTTCGTAACTGTAAAATCTCCCATGTTTATAGACAGGTTGACGTTCTCGATCGACCAATCCCAGAAATGTCTCCTGAAGGCCGTATTAAAAGATGATACCGGTTTCGTCTGTGGTGCCATGGAGACGGAAATGGAAAAAGATCAGCATGAACTGAGCTGGAATGGTCTGAATGACCTGCCCTATGGCGTATATACCCTGGAGGTTTCCCGGGGAAAAGATGAAATGAAAATGCGTCTGGTAAAAAGGGTATGAATTATTCTCCCAACAAAGCTATGCAACGGTCAATTTCCCGGATGTATTGACTGAGTCGTTTTTCCAGGGCTTTCTTTTCCATCCCGTTCATTTCGCCTCCTGAGGCTCTCAGGATTTCTACCTGTTTTTGTAATTGTTCCAGCCGGATAACATGGCCGGAATCCTGCTCCTTTAGCTGCCGGATCTCTTCTTTTAATTTCCCGTTCTCTTTTAAAAGGATCTCGCGCTGTTTTAAAATAAACTGAAGTTTTTCACCGATCCTTTGCACCTGCAGGCTCAATTCACCCCCCGGAGCTTCGCGTTGAACACTGTTCAACACTCGTCCGCTACCTTCGCCTTCGCCAGGTAGCCTGGAAGGGGGAGTTGGTAAAATGTCGCTATGATCGTTGGGTTCACTCAATTTATAGTTGTGGTTGGTCGTTCAAAATCCTCCAATCTTTTAGTCATCTATGGATAGGGGACGATACTTCTCTCACCAGGTTCTTGCCTTACTCCCCCTTTAGGGGGTTGGGGGGCCTACTTTCTGATCTCAGCCTGAAGCTCTTTTTCCAGGGCTCCCATGATCTTACCGACCATTCCATCAATTTCTTTATCCGTCAGGGTCTTTTCTTCATCCAGGAAAGTAAAACTTACTGCCAGGGATTTTTTACCGGCTCCCAATTTCTCACTTTCAAATATATCGAAGAGTTTGACTTCCTGCAATTTTTCCAGTTTTGTTCCCCGAATGGTTTTTTCTACTTTTTCGAAAGGTAAAGATTTTTCCACGATCATGGCAAGATCGCGTTGCACGGGTAATTGCCGGGGTAATTCCCTGAATTCGATCGTATTGCTGAAGGCCAGTCCCAAAAGTTCATCCCAATTGAAATCGGCGAACAGCAATTCCTGTTTACAATCGAATTGTTTAAGGACATCGGGGTTTATGAAACCCGCTTCCAGGATTTTCTTCCCTTTTACGGTAACAGACATGCCTGATGAAAACCGGGATGATCCTTTCCCGGACTCTACCTGAAGTGACTCCCAGTTAAAGGCTTCAGATACTCCCCCTTTAGGGGGTTGGGGGATGTGCCGGGCCGTGGATTGGGTGGAGATACCCAACATATTGAATATACGGTCACAAAGGCTTTTCACGTAATAAAAATCGGCTCCCTGCCCTTTGGCTTTCCAGGAATCTTCCCGGAGTTGTCCGGTGATGAAAAGACACAAATGATTTATTTCCTGGTAACTGCCGACACCGGTGGTATGGTAGGATTTACCGAACTCAAAAAACTGCAGTTTGCTGTTTTTACGATTGAGGTTATGCGCTACCGATTCCAGGCCGGTTTCCAACAGGGAAGGCCGCATAATATTCAATTCCGTGCTCAGGTTATTGATCATTTTCACTGCGCCTTCCAATTCTTCCAGGCTGTAGTAGGCACTATTGGTAATTGAATTGGTCAGGATCTCATAGAAACCTTGCCCAACCAGATAACCGGCAACGGCCGATTTCCAGGCTGCCTGTGATCTTCCTGCTTCTACCGAGGGAGAAATAGTGATGGAAGCGGGAATAGCTATATTATCATAACCGTCGATCCGCATTATTTCTTCCACTACGTCGGCCGGAAGGGAGATATCGGGCTTATGCCAGGGAACATAGACGTGGATGGCATCCATGCCATCCTTTATGATCTCGAATCCGAGGCTTAACAGAATATTTTTTACCGTGTCGGGATGATAATTTTTCCCGCTTAATTTTTTCAGGTAATGATATTTCAGAATGACCTGTGTCTTATTCTTTGGATCAGGATACACATCCACCAATTCGGAGGCGACTTCCCCCCCTGCCAACTCCCGGATCAGCAGGGCTGCCCGTTTAAGGGCATTGATGGTACCTGAAATATCCATGCCTTTTTCGAAATGAGAGGCTGCATCGGTTCGAAGGCCATGGCGAAAGGAGGTCTTACGGATATCGGTGGGATTGAACCAGGCGCTCTCCAGGAAAATGTTCCTGGTGTGTTCCGTTACCCCACTATGCAGACCACCGAAAACGCCGGCAAGGGCCATAGGTTCGGTTTCATGGCAGATCATCAGATCTTCCGCGGCCAGCTTTCTTTCTTTTCCATCCAGGGTGATGAACGGAGTGCCTTCCGGAAGATTTTTCACGATCACCTTACTTCCTTTTATGGCGTCCAGGTCAAAGGCATGAAGAGGTTGACCCAGTTCATGTAATACGAAATTGGTGATATCGACGATATTATTGATGGAGCGGATACCGATCGTTTGGAGGCGGTCCTGCATCCATTTGGGAGATTCTTTGATGGTGATGCCTTTCATGGAAAGACCGCTATACCGCTCACAGGATTTGGTATTTAGAATACTTACAGAGACAGGAAGGCTGGTTGAATCCACCTTGAAAGGATTCACAGAAGGTTGTTTCGGGCGGAGTTCCTTGTTTTCATGGAGGGAAAGCCAGGCACAAACGTCTCGTGCTACTCCAAAATGGCTCATGGCATCCATATGATTGGGTGTCAATCCAATCTCAAAGATATGATCTGTATAGGGATGGAACCACTGAACGGCGGTGGTCCCGGGTTTGGCATCCTTTGGTAATACCAGGATCCCTGCATGGCTTTCGCCAAGACCTATCTCGTCCTCCGCACAGATCATCCCATGGCTTTCCACTCCCCGGATCTTAGCTACTTTCATGGTAAGGGGGTCACCTTTTGATGGGTAAATGGTGGTCCCCGGCACAGCTACCACTACTTTTTGCCCTGCTGCGACATTCGGGGCGCCGCATACAATAGACAAGGGTTCAGTCCCCGCCCCGATATTTACCCGGGTCAAGGTCAGTTTATCTGCGTTGGGGTGAGGGCTGCATTCCAGCACTTCTCCGATCACCAGCCCCAGCAAACCCCCTTTCACGGCTTCATATTTTTCGAGGCTTTCTACTTCAAGACCTATGGAAGTAAGGATCTTAGACATTCTTTCCGGATCGACTTTCACCGGTAAATAATCACAAAGCCAGTTATAACTAATGGTCATAGGTTCAATTCCGGTTTTTATAAATGCCAGGCAAACGATTTATATTCGTATTGCAATTTATTATTATAATTTGTGAGGCATAAGCCTGAAATGCAAAACGCAAAGATAGTTTTTTATGGTATAACTGTTGCGTGTTAGTGCCTTAGGAACCGGTAAGCTGTCCCTACCCGAAAATATTAACCTCATAATTCCGTTATGGATAAATAGCTGTTGGATACCGGAATTAAAGGCCATAGTTAATTCGTCCTCATATGATAATCAATTGTTAATACTTTTTCCGGGTTAAATTTTTGCACGGATAATGCATCCAATAGTTATCTACTAACAGATAAATGCTGATTTATGAAAAATAGCCTATACACCTTAGCAAGTTTTGCTGCGATGACCCTGGTTTTAAATGCCTGTGGTCCGACTTATGTGGTACAGCAGCAACCCCGTCCGGTTCAGGTTGCAGAACCGCTTCCGCCTCCTCCTCCGGAGCCGGCCCCCGTTCCTGCACCGGAAGTTTCCTACCAATCTTTTTATGATCAGTTAAGCCCTTATGGGCAATGGATCAATTATCCTCAATACGGTTATGTCTGGATGCCTAATGCGGGTCCCGATTTCAAGCCTTATGCCACCAACGGGCATTGGGTATATACGGAAGATGGATGGACCTGGGCTTCCGATTATAACTGGGGCTGGGCAACCTTCCATTATGGACGCTGGTTCTTTGAAAATGGTTATGGATGGATGTGGGTGCCTGGCCAGGAATGGGCTCCGGCATGGGTGAGCTGGAGACAAAGCCAGGATTACTACGGATGGGCGCCTCTTGGCCCGAACGTAAGTGTTGAAATCTCTTATGGGGGTGGCTATAATCCCCCCGCTCATTACTGGAGCTTTGTTCCTAACCGTTATGTGAACAATCCACACATCAATAATTATTATGTGAATGAGACCAGGAATACGACGATCATTAATAACACTACCATTATCAACAATACTACCATCATTAATAATAATGTTACCAATAATAATACCCGGAGCAATAATAACAGGTACAACAACAGGGGTAATTATTTCCGCGGCGGACCCGATCCGAATGAGGTGACCAGGGTAACCGGAACTGCAGTACGTCCTGTTCCCCTAAGGGAAAGCAATTCTCCCGGCGAACAATCGAATAATAACGGATTTGCTATTTACCGGCCAAGGGTAAATGGAAATGGCCAGACGAATAACAATGCAGGTGTTGGCAATGGGTCTCCAACAAGGGTAGCTCCTGTGCGGGTCCAGAACCTGAACAATGTACGTCCGGTGAATACGGCGGTTTATAACAGAAATGATAATAACGGAGTCAGCGATCGTCCTGCCGACCGTCCTGTAAATGGATTGCCTCCCACCAGGAATGGGAATACCGGGTTTCCTAATAACCCGGGTAATATTCCGGGAACAAACGCTCCTGTAAATACGAATAACCGTCCCGTTAATTCAGGGAACACCTGGAATAATAACAATGGCGGAAATACAGTTCCCGTCAATGGTAACAATCAGCCCAATAATGGACGACCGGTAACGAATCAACCTTATGTTAATGGACAACCGAATAGAAATGGCAATCCGAATACTTCCTGGAGGGGTAACCAGCCTGCTGTACAGCAGGCGCCACAACCCGTCCAGCCTGTTTATCAGCCGGGTCAGCAAGGTCAGCCGGCTTCACGGCCGGTAGCCCAGCCCGTTGGTCAACCGGCAAATCAGCCAACAGGTCAGCCTGCTACTCAACCAGTTGGTCAGCCGAATAATCAACCGCTGACAAGACCCTTCCTCAGGACTGATAACCGTACTCAAAATCAACCTCAGGTAATTAACCGGAATACTGCCCAGCCGGTGCCGGCTAATGGAGTGCCGCAACGGACCAATACCAATCAGATTCCGGCCAGGACGTTGCCTCAACGGGCCCAGGCTCCTGCTCCCGCCCCTCCTCCCGCC
>NZ_JBTLQH010000070.1:0-23937 GCF_054461575.1 Flavitalea flava | reverse complement strand
GATATCGGTCAGCGGCGGTTCCGAAAAAACCCAGTTCTCTTTATCCGGCAATTTTTTTAACCAGGATGGTATTATCATTCACTCGAATTTCAAACGTTATTCTCTCCGGCTTAGTCTGGATCATAAGATCAGCGATCATTTCCGGGTCGGAACAACCATACTGGGCACCAATACCATTAATAACGGCATTCCTACGGGAGTGAACAGTATCGATGGCCCGGTGGTAACAGCCAATATATTGGGGGCAGCCCTTGGAGCTCCGCCCACTCTGTTACCGTATAAGGCAGATGGTTCCCTCTACCCTTTTTCGGATCAGTTTAACGGCCGTTACCGGGAAGTGACCAATCCGCTGGGATTGGCAAGAATCCTCAATCAGAATACCATCCGCCGTACCCTGGCCAATGTATATGTGGAAGCGAAGATCCTGGAAGGGCTGACCTACCGGGCTTCGTTTAATGCGGATATGTCCGGAACCCTGAACGATTATTATTCTCCTATTTCCATATTGGGGGCGGTAGAACGGAATGCCAGTTCCGGCAGCGCCATTAAGGGCAATGTGAACACCACCTCCCTTTTACATGAAAGTATCCTGACCTATACCCGCAGCTTTGGCGAACATGCTGTAAAAATTACCGGGGTATATGGATCGCAGAAAAATTTGTACAATACCAATTCCATTTCGGCCAGCGGTTTTCCCAACGATGCCACTACGGACGAGGCCCTTGGCCTGGCCATTAACCGGACCGTCTCCAGTTCCCGGAGCAAGGACCGCCTGGATTCATATATGGGTCGCGTCAACTATGGATATAAGAACAAATATTTTCTCGATCTGACGGCACGTTATGACGGGGCCTCCAAATTCGGGGAGAATAAAAAATACGGATTTTTCCCCGCTGCGGCAGGAGCCTGGCGTATCATCGAAGAAAATTTCATGAAAGATCAAAGCCTGTTCAGCGATTTTAAACTGCGGGGCAGTTATGGGATCACGGGTAATGCGGCCGCTATCGATCCCTATCAATCCCTGGCCCTGGTCGCCTCGGGCAGCAATTACCAGTTCAATCATACGTATACCGTCGGGATCAGCCCTACCGGGATTGCCAATAACGATCTGAAATGGGAAAGATCGCAACAGACCGATATCGGACTCGATCTGGGTTTTTTTAATAACCGCATTACCCTGGTGATGGATTATTACCAGAAGAAGACTACTGATCTTTTGTTCGTCAAAAATCTGCCGCTTTCATCCGGTTATACCGCCATCACCGGTAATTTTGCCGGCGTGGAGAACAAAGGGTTCGAGTTCGCCCTGAATACACGGATCCTGCAGGGTCCCCTGAAATGGGATCTCGGCGGTAATATCTCCGTTAACCGGAACAAACTGATCAGTCTTACCGGCGCCTTACAGGAATATGTCGTCAATCCGTATGTGGTGCTGAAAGTAGGACAGCCGCTTGGTGTATTTAAGACCTATGTATTTAATGGCATCTATCAGACGGGAGAAGTGATCCTACCCGGTTCCGGAAGCCGCACCGGTGGCGTAAAGGTGGCCGATCTGGATAAGGATGGTTCCATCACCGGCGCCGATCAGGCCATAACGGGCAATGCGAATCCAAAATTCATTTTTGGCTTCTCTACCAGTTTCCAATATAAAAATTTCGATCTCAGCGCCTTCGTTTCCGGCGTGCAGGGGAATAAAATTTATAATTTAAGCCGGTATACGTTTGAGAACGCCCTTGGACAACGAAATGTACTCGCAGGCTTGGCCAATCGCTGGTCAGCCACCAATCCGAATAATGAATTTGCCAGTGGTTTTCAAGGTGGACGTCTCCCGGTATCCGACCGTTTCGTGGAAGACGGATCCTTTATACGGCTGAAGAATGTGAGCCTGGGTTATACCTTGCCCGCCTTTAAAGGGATCAGCCGGATCCGTGTCTATGTCAGCGGGAATAACCTGGCCACCATTACCAAATACACCGGTTTTGATCCGGAAGTCAATTCCTTTGGCGGTTCCAATACCCAGGTAGGCGTAGATAACCTGGTTTATCCGACAGCCAGGACATTCCTGGCCGGTGTGCAGGTTAGTTTTTAATTCTATCTCCATCAACGTTAAAAGATCATTCATGAAACATACTAACAACATTTTCCGGTTCTATATAATCTGTTTGGCCCTGGCTCCCCTGTTTGCTTTTTTTGTTTCCTGCAGCAAACTAAAGGAAGTTCCCTATTCCTCCATTTTCACGGCTAATTTCTACAAGACGGCCTCCGATGCAGAAGCAGCGTTGACGGCGGCATATGGACCCATCGCCGATATGTATTTCACGGCGGCTACCTGTGCTTCCGACTGGAGCGCCGATCAGTCCTATCCCCGTCCGGTGGTCGGACGCAATACGCTCACGCTTTTTAATTACGATCCGAATTATACGACGCAAAAAAGTTTTAGCCGGCTCAATGAAGCGCCGCAGCAGATCTGGACCAGCTGTTACGCGGGGATAGAAAAAGCCAACTGGGTGATCGAAAAAGTACCTGCCACGAATATGG
Organism: Flavitalea flava; assembly: GCF_054461575.1. Lineage (NCBI taxonomy): Bacteria > Pseudomonadati > Bacteroidota > Chitinophagia > Chitinophagales > Chitinophagaceae > Flavitalea > Flavitalea flava. Next base: position 21,399 of record NZ_JBTLQH010000070.1, on the reverse strand, counting down.
ATACGGCCCGTCGGGCGGTGATCATCGCAGAAGCGCTTTATCTCCGCGCCTTTTATCATTGGATGCTGACAAAAAATTTTGGAGATGTGGTGATCAAGACCATTGCCAGCAGCGATCTGTCCAAAGCTATCATCGGTAAAAGCCCCCGGGCCGATGTCTACAAACAGATCTTTGCCGATCTGGACCAGGCTGTGGCCGTCCTGCCTTCCTACAGCACCACTATCCAGAAAGGCCGGCCTTCCAAAGAAGTGGCGCTGGCGCTTTATGCCAAGGCCGCGCTGTATTTCGAAAACTGGCCCCTGGCCTTATCAAAGGCCGGTTTGGTGCTTGGTTCCGGAAAATATTCGTTAATGCCCAATGTAACGGATCTGTATACGGTGACCAAAGAAGATGCCGCCCGTCAGGAAAATATGTGGGCCTACGAGTGCGAAAGCACCAGCCCCGGGCAAAGCAACCAGTTAATGGGGTTGTATGGTCCGAGGAACAGCGACGGCCCTGCCTATGGCAATTCTTCCTTTGGTTCCATCTTCGCCTACCAGGCATTTTTTAATTCTTTTAATCCTGCGGATAAAAGACGGCAACTACTCGATACGAATTATATCAATAAATCAGGACAGGTCGTGGCGCAAAAAAATGTAACGCCCATCACCCCGAATGGAGTGCTGATCAAAAAATACCAGGACCCGAATTCCATCGGCGGATCCAGCGCAGGGAATGTCCAGATCTTCCGGCTGGCGGATGTATACCTGATCGCCGCGGAAGCGGAGGCCCGGCAGAACGGAGGCAGTTCCGCGGCTTACGGTTATATTAAAGCGGTCCGGGATCGCGCCGGTCTGCCCGATCTTACGCCGGGTCTGTCAGGAGATCAGTTTGTCGATTCCGTACTACAGGAGCGTAGCTGGGAATTTTTTGGCGAAGGGGATCGCTGGTATGATCTTACCCGGACCGGTACCTTCCTGACCGTGATCCCTGCTGCGGTGAACGATGTCTATCCAATCAGAACGCCTTTGGCCAAACATAAATATTTTCCAATTCCCCTGGATGAACTCAATGCAAACCCATTGCTGGAACAAAACCCCGATTGGAAGTAATGGAAGTAATAGATGAAAATAAGAGGAAGAAGAGGACGAAGAAAATGCCGAAGATAATGCGGATAAACTTTTTAATAACGATCATTTTATGGACATGTTCAGTGGCGGCCTTAGCCCAGGTTCCGGAAAAAAAGCTGCCGGTCAAGTCGGATGCAGACACCCTTTTCATCCCGGGAGCAATCCTTACGTGTAATATCCGCTATGGAAATGCCGATCCAAAACAAAATTTTGATCTGTACTATCCGTCAGCTTCCACGCGGCAAAAGGTTCCGGTTATCATCTGGATCCATGGAGGCGGATGGTGGACGGGGGGTAAAAAGAATATGGAAGTTCCCTACCTGGTCAGTCATGGTTATGCCATTGCCAGCATCGCCTACCGCTTCAGCCAGGATTCGGTTTTCCCGGCGCAGATCCGGGATTGTAATGCGGCCATCCGCTATATCCGGGACCATGCTGCCGAATTAGGTTTGGACACTGCGCGTTTTGTGGTGGCAGGTGCTTCGGCAGGAGGGCATCTGGCCTCCCTGGCCGGAATGAGCGCCAACAATCATATACAGGCCTTTTATCCGTACCCTTTGAAAAAAGCTTCATCGAAAACGCTAATAGGACAAGCTGCCGTTTCGCAGATTTCCATAAAAGCAGTCATCAATTTTTATGGACCCGGGGATTTTTATGCCTTTCATGGAGATGGACCGGCTTACAAAGTGGACTCCGTGAGTTCTTCCGTATCCCGTTTGTTAGGGGCTTCGCCGCTGGTCCGGCCCGATCTGGCCAAATGGGCAAGTCCGGCAACCTATGTCGATAAGAACGACCCTCCGGTACTTATCCTGCATGGTGACAAGGATCCCATTATCCATTACTGGTTGGGAGAATTGTTCTATAATGTGCTGCGGACATCCGGAGTAAAGACAAGTTTTGTAACCCTGGCCGGAGCTGGCCACGGAGGACCGGCTTTCTCCGATGCGGAAAGCCAGCAAAAAGTGCTTGCATTTTTAGAAGAAGTATTAAAAAAGAAATAAGGAACCTATCAAAATACCGGCAACACATGAAAAGAAGAACAACCAACCTATTCCTTTTTCTATCAGCTGTTTTATTTTTATTACAGACCCAGGGGATGTATGCACAACAGGTTCAGGCATCGGGCAGGATCAATACTTCGCTAAATGGAGAATGGACCTTTGCCATGGACCCGGTACAATCCGGGGAACAGGACAAATGGTTCGCGCAGGAATTTCCATCCGCAAAATTCGATAAGGTAATCGTACCGCATTGCTGGTCGGTGGACAAACGTTGGGAATTTTATACGGGGAAGGCCTGGTATTTCAAACGTTTTGCCGGGGCAGTTGGAGCGGGCGGGAATTCCGCACCTACAGGCAACGGCGCGGCTGCACCAACCGGCATGCATCAATTCATGCATTTCGATGCGGTCTTTTATAAGGCCAGGATCTGGCTGAATGGTCAACCCGCCGGAGAACACGAAGGCGGTTATACGCCCTTCGAACTGGAGGTTACCGGCAAACTGAAAAACGAAAATGTACTGGCGGTGGAAGTTGATAATTCCTGGGATACGACAACCATACCCGGCGCCAAAACACCGGTGAATTATGAACCGGCGAATGCCGCACAGTTATATCCCTGGATCAATTATGGAGGGATCACCCGCAGCGTCAGTCTTATTTCCAGACCCGGCGTTTATATCCGGAATATAAAAATCACCACCGATCCCGATCTGAAAAAAGGTCCGGCGCAGATCCGCATCGTTGCCTGGCTGGCCAATCTTTCCGGGGCCGCCGGAAGGGCGGTTGTCCATGCACGTGTTTTGCGCGAAGGAATAGTTAATAAGAAACCGTTTAAGGAAGTTCGCATCGATCTTCCATCCGGCCTGGGCGATAGCGTGGTTTTCGAAACGCAGCTTTCCTCCAACGAAGTAACCCTTTGGGACCAGGATCATCCCCGTCTTTACCGGGCTGAAGTGAGCATCGAAACCCAAACCGGGGCCGATACCCTGGCCGCCGCATTCGGCATACGCAAACTGGAGCTTGCCGGTAATAAATTGCTGCTTAACGGCGAGCCCATAAAAATGGGCGGCGCCAACCGGCCGATGGATCATCCGGATTTTGGATCCATGGATCCCGAAGTCGTATTGGAAAAAGATCTGGGTATGATGAAGAGCGGTTGTATGGAATTGTCCAGGGTCAATCATTATCCCATTACGGAGGCCATGTTAAATTGGGCCGACAGGAACGGCATGCTGTTCATTGAAGAAGCCGGTAACTGGCAGATGACGCCCAAACAAATGGCTGATCCGCTGATGCGCCGGAAGTTCGAAACCCAGATGAAAGAAATGGTAGAGCGGGATTGGAACCATCCCTGCCTTTTTGCCTGGTCGGTAGGGAATGAATTTCAATCCCAGACAAAGGAAGGCAAGGATTGGGTGAAAGATATGGGGCATTTTACGCGCACCATGGATCCTTCGCGTTTCATAACGTTTGCCAGCATGATGGTAGGAAGGGACAATATAAAGGTCCCGGAAGACGAGGCTTCCAATTGGGTCGATTTTATCAGCATCAATATGTATGGCAATTATCTGAAGAACCTGCAGCATGTCCATTCGGTTTATCCCGGCAAGGCTGTATATGTCAGTGAATTCGGGATCAGGGCCGATGGGGTAAAGGATGAAAATGCCCGGGTCGAACATTTACAAACCGCTATGGCCGCCTTTCGCCAATGCGACTATGTGATCGGCGCCAATATCTGGACCTTTAATGATTACCGCAGCCGTTTCCCCGGAACCAATGCCAATGGTTATCGCCCATGGGGACTGATCACACCGCAACGTGAACCCCGTGGTATGTATACGGCCTGGCAGGAGGAATTTGCTCCGGCGACGCTCACCCTGGTTAGCGGCAAAGAAGGGACCGGAGCAAAAGACGGACAAGGCGGTCAAAGCGGACAAGGCGGTCAGCTGATCATACGGGTTACTGCACGCAAAGATTTTCCCGCCTATACCCTGAGAGATTATTCGCTCCGGTATGCTGGAAAAATCCTGCCCTTGCGAACGCTTAGACCGGGAGAAAGCCAGGAGGTAATTATCGGACTGCCCTCGTCGACCAATGCGATTGAACTGGTTAAACCAGGAGGTTTTGTTATTCTGAAGTGGCAAGCTGTAAGCGAAAAATGATAAATAACAATCTGTAAGATAAAAGCAGGTCCGTAAGATAACAGCCGGTCTGTAAGATAAAAGCACAAACATATATCCTAAAATAGACAGTAGTATGATCAGATCATCCGTTCAACCTATGCGGTCTTTCCCAAACATAACCCACGAAGCAGATCTTGTCGTGGTTGGAGGAGGGCTCGCCGGTGTCTGTTGCGCGATCACGGCAGCCCGGGAAAATATTCGCGTCATCCTGGTACAGGACAGACCGGTGTTGGGGGGGAATTCCTCCAGCGAAGTAAGATTGTGGGTATTGGGGGCTACCTCGCATATGGGTAATAACAATCGTTGGGCCAGGGAAGGAGGAGTCATCGATGAATTGCTGGTGGAGAATACCTATCGTAATCCCGAAGGCAACCCCGTGGTCTTCGATATGATCCTGCTGGACAAGGTGTCGGCGGAATCCAATATTACCCTTTTACTGAATACGGCCGTTCACGAAGTCATTAAAAAGGAGGAGGGTTCCATCCATGCGGTCCGGGGGTTTTGCAGCCAGAACCAAACGGACTATGTATTGAAGGCCCCTTTATTCTGCGATGCCTCCGGCGATGGCGTGGTAGGTTTCCTGTCAGGCGCCGCCTTCCGGATGGGCGCAGAAGCTGCGGAAGAATTCGATGAAAAATTTGCGCCCTCCGCCGATTATGGTGAACTGCTGGGACATTCGCTCTATTTTTATACCAAGGATACCGGCAGACCGGTGCGTTTTGTACCGCCGGCCTTTGCGTTGGAAGACATTACAAAAATCCCGCGTTTCCGGAGTTTTAATACCAAAGAATATGGCTGCCAGCTCTGGTGGCTGGAGCACGGCGGAAGACTGGACACGGTTTACGATACCGAACAGATCAAATGGGATCTATGGAAAGTGGTCTATGGGGTTTGGAATTATATCAAGAACTCCGGTAATTTTCCCGATGCCGGAAACCTCACGCTGGAATGGGTGGGTATGATCCCCGGCAAAAGAGAAAGCCGGCGTTTTGAAGGCGATTATATGTTGAAACAGCAGGATATCGTGGAGCAGCATTCCTTCGAAGATGCGGTAGCTTATGGCGGATGGTCTATCGATCTGCATCCTTCCGACGGCGTGTTCAGCGAAAAACCAGGATGCAACCAATGGCATAGCAAGGGTATTTATGAAATCCCTTATCGCTGTCTGTACAGCAAAAATATCGGCAATCTTTTTTATTCCGGAAGACTGATCAGCGCCACCCATATCGCCTTTGGTTCCACCCGGGTAATGGGGACAGGCGCCTATCTGGCACAGGCAGTGGGGATGGCGGCTGTGCTTTGCCGGCAGCATGGGTTGCTGCCCCGGGATCTGACCGAGAAAAATTATATTTCCTTATTGCAAAAAGAATTACGAAGGTCGGGGCAGTTTATTCCCGGCAAACAATTGACCGACGAAAAAGATCTTGTCCGTTCAGCGCAGATCTCGGCCTCCGGCAGTCTGGTATTGGAAGAATTACCCGAAGGTGATCTTTGGAAGGATCTGACCTTATCAACGGCCCAATTGTTACCCCTGAAATCCGGAAAGGCCCCGGAATTGACCATTCATCTCTATGCGGAAGAGCCTACGGAACTGGAAGCGGAACTAAAGATCAGTAGCAAGGCTGGCAATTTTACACCGGATATCAGCCTGGAAAAAAAGAAGTTCTCCTTGTCCAAAGGGCGGCACCAGCTAAGGTTGTCGTTCACATCGGATATTCCGGCGGAGGGTTATGCCTTCATCTGTTTGTATAAAAATGAAAAAATAAAACTGGCTTTTTCGCCGAAGCGGATCACGGGCATCCTTTCCGTGTTCAACCTGGTGAATGAAGCCGTATCTAATTATGGGCGCCAGGTGCCTCCCGCCGATATTGGTATGGATGAATTTGAATTCTGGTGTCCGCAACGCAGACCCGAAGGATTGAATATTGCCATGCAGATCAAACCGGGGTTGGATGTATTCGGTCCGGAGCAGATCCTGAATGGGATCGCCAGGCCTACCGTTCGCCCCAATGCCTGGGTTGCCAATCCGATAGATCCCCATCCTACGCTTCAACTGAATTGGATTAAGGCCGTAACCATCCGACGCGTGATCTTAAAATTCGATACCGATACCGATCATCCGATGGAATCCGTACTGATGACTCATCCGGAATCCATTATGCCCTTCTGTGTCCGTAACTTTGTCATTTATGATGATCAGAAGAACATCCTTTATCGAAAAGAAGGCAATTACCAAACCATACAGGTGATCGATTTGGCCCAACCGGTCACGACCAAACAACTGACCATTGCCGTCGAACATCCATCGTCCGAAACCCCTGCTGCCATTTTTGAAATTCTTTGTTATGCTTAGATTCCCTTTGTTCTCCCGGATCCCGCTGCACGTTTGTCTTCTTGTCCCGGTACTTTTATGGCTACTGCTGCAAATTAGTTTGGCAGGGTTTTCCAGGAATGTCCCTGCTCTGAGCGGCAGGAAGGATGAGGATTCGCTCCGGTTAGGCAATGAACAGATCCGTATAGTATGGGCCCATACGGCACGGGGTTGGGAGATAACGAGGGTACAGATTCGGGCGGGAGGGGCAGGAAGGGTAGCCGGAGCAGTTGGAAATGGAGGAGTTGGAGGAGATTGGCAAAATGCTGGCATTCCTTCCGGTGAATATACCTTGTTATATGCCACTGAGCGGCCTTCCACTACCCACCAGGAAACTTTTCGTACAGTGACGGGCATGCCTTTTCCCGATACGGTTTATAAATACCAGATACATATCTGGGATGAGGCGACTTCACCCGTGGCCATGAATACGGCTGGGCAGACCATTTATTTTTATCCCGAAAGCGGGAAGGTCACCGGTGTAAAGGCCACCAGGGGAAAGACCACGACTTCCTCCTCCCTGCGGTTTACACAGGAGACCGAAGTAGCTACCATTACTACGGAATGGAGTCTTGATCCGGAATATCCAACAGATATAAAAATCAGACATAAGCTGGTTCCCAAAAAAGCGGGCTATTTTTCTTTGGCAAGCCCGTCCCTGGTTTCGGTGGCAGAAAAAGATCTGGCATGGGCGACGGTGCCCGGGTATTTTCAAGGGAATACGGTAAACCCCAATTTTGTCCTGGCATATGCCTATGGACAGGGTATTCCCGAAAGACCGGTAATTTTCAGGGAACGTTGCGCCAGCACTTTGTCTCCCATCATCAGTTCCAAAGAAGGGGTATCCTTGTCCGTTATCCCCGATCCCGGTTTGGGCAGAAACCCCTGGGCAAAGGATCATTATACGCATCAGGACTGGTTGATCGGTCTTTCCCATATGAACAGGAGGGCGCAGTTGTCGCCAACTGTTTATTACCCTGTGCTGGGAGAACCATCCTCCGCGTTGAAACCCGGTCAAACGGTGAGTTATGGGTTCCGGTATAGTCTCCAAAATGGCGATTGGTTCCAATCCCTGCATCATACCGTTAATGATATTTATCAATTCAGAACGACATTGGATCTGCGTCATAACCGCCAGTCACTGAGCAACCGGATGAACGGCATGCTGAATTATCTCGCCGATTCCCGCACCGCTCTTTGGAGGGTGGAAGAATATAAGGGGATGAAAATTGGAGCCCAGTCATACCTGGGTGGGGTCGTCGGTTCGAATCACGATGCCATGAAGAATTCGGATTACGGAGCCATGTGGATGGTCGCCTCGATGACCGGCAACCCCTGGTTCCGCGACAGTATCCTGCCCTATGCCCTGAATTTTAAATTGCAGCAACAACAAACGGATACCGGGTTTTTCCAGGGCGCGGCGATAGGCCAGTACTACCTGTCCAAAACAAAGAAGTTTGTGGAAGAGTGGGGGACCTTTGTCGAACCCATCAGTCTTACCTATTATACGATGCTGGACTTAGGCAATGTGCTGTTATTCGAACCGGACAATGCCCCATTGAAGGAACGCCTGCGGCTGGGCGCCGAATCGCTGTTACGCTGGCAGAAACAAGATGGTAGTTGGAATGTGGCTTATGACAGGCATTCCTTACAGCCGCTGTTCACCGATCTGCAGGATTTGCGGCCGACCTTTTATGGTCTGCTTGTTGCCTACCGGATATTGAAAGACCAAAAATACCTGGATGCAGCCAAAAAAGGTGCCGATTGGTTCATTACCAACGGCATCGACCAGGGGCATCTCATCGGAGTCTGCGGCGATGCCCGTTATGCACCCGATTTTGCCACGGCGCAATCCGCACAAACGCTCCTGGATCTTTTTGATCTTACCGGAGAACCACGTTACCGGGAGGCGGCTATCCGGGCTGCAAAAATTTATACCGCGTCCATCTATACGCAACCGGTAGCTTCCTCCGAACCGCGTACCGTTAAAGGTGTTCCAAGACAGGACTGGGAGATCAGCCAATCCGGGCTAAGTTTTGAACATGGCGGTATTATCGGTTCTGCGAACGGAGGGGGGCCTATTCAATTATGTAGTCATGCGGGTTTGTTCATCCGGATGTTCCGGATAACCGGCGATTCTTTGTTTGCGGATATGGCCAGGGCTGCAGCGATAGGCAGGGACGCTTTTGTGGACTCAGCTACCAGTGTGGCTTCTTATTATTGGAATGCCATGAACAAGGGCGCCGGCCCCTATCCCCATCATGCCTGGTGGCAGATTGGCTGGATCACGGATTATCTGCTGGCGGAAGCGGAGTTGCGATCCGGCGGTAAGATCGTTTTCCCGAGAGGTTTTGTGACGCCGAAGGTGGGACCGCATCAGACCTATGGTTTTGCCCCCGGTTCGATCTATGGTGATCGTGCTGATTTGTTGGAACGCGAAGGCCTGGTCGGCCAGGATAATCCCGATGTGGAAGTGGTCACCGCTCTGGCAACCGATAAACACCGTTTGTATATTTTATTATTGAACGACCGCAAAGAAATCATGAAGACGGAAGTAAAGTTGGATATGAGTAAATTGGAGGCGGGTAAGAGACTGCGTGTGGTGAAGATCTCCCGGGTAGATCAACCGGATGTGAAGGATCCGAAAAGCCCGAAGGGCGGAAGAGGCGAGGGTAATGGAGCCAGTGAACGTACGGGAGTGAATGGGAGCGGCGGCTTGCAGGTGACATTGAAGGGCTATGGTCTGAATATATGGGCGGTGGATTTTGAATAAACAGATTTTGATGAATAGGTTTTGATTCAGTAGCGTTTGCATAAACAGAGCAGTATGGGACAATTGGATATCGTAGTCATGGTGGTATTTGCGGTGATGATCTTTGCGATCGGACTGATCTTTACCCGGGTGGGGAGCAAGAATGGTCAGGCCTTCTTCGAGGCCGGCGGAGAGACTCCCTGGTGGATCAACGGTCTGTCTTTGTTCATTAGTTATTTTTCCGCGGGTACCTTTGTTGTTTGGGGATCGATCGCTTATAAACATGGCCTGGTGGCCAACTCCATACAACTGACGATGGCGGTGAGCGGTTTGCTGACAGCCCTTTTCATCGCGGGCAAGTGGAAGAGAACGGGGGCACGTACCGCCGCCGAATTTATCGGCAAACGGTTTAATACGGCTACGCAACAGTTCTATACCTATCTGATACTTTTGCTGAGTTTGTTCAATACCGGCGCGGTGCTCTATCCCGTAGGTAAAATGGTCAGTGCTGCCACACCCCTTTCCCTGAATACCTGTATCGTGATCATCGGCATTATCATTGTGTTATATACCGCGGCAGGAGGTCTTTGGGCTGTGCTCGTGACGGATGTCGTACAATTTGTAGTCTTGCTGGCTGCCGTGCTGATTGTCGTACCTGCGGCCTTTAAAGAGGTACATGGCGTAGAGGGTTTTCTCAGCAAGGCGCCTCCTGATTTTTTTCATTTTTTCTCCGAAGACTATACCTTGGGATTCATGCTGGCTTTTATCGTTTATCAGACGGTCTACATCGGCGGTAACTGGAGTTATGTGCAACGGTATACCAGTGTTGCTACCGAACGAAACGCCAAAAAAGTGGCCTATCTCTTCGGCGCGCTTTACCTGGTAAGTCCTTTTATCTGGATGCTGCCTCCGATGATCTTCCGTGTCATTAATCCCGGGCTGTCCGGATTGCAACCCGAAAACGCCTATATGCTTTTATGTCAGCGGGTGTTGCCGGCGGGATTGATCGGTCTGGTTCTTTCCGGTATGATCTCCGCCACTTCCAGTAAGGCCAATACCACGATCAATCTGGCGGCTACTGTTTTTGCCAAGGATGTTTATTACAAATTATTACGTCCTCAGGCTTCTGAAAAAGAACAGATCCTGGTTGGGCGTCTATTCACCCTCGTTTTTGGTGTATGTACCATTTTGGTGGCGATCGTTATTCCCCGCGCCGGAGGAATCGTAGAGGTAGTGCTCAGTATCGCCTCGATTGCAGGGAGTGCCTTATTTGCACCGATCATCTGGTCGCTTTATTCCAAACGCCAGATCGCCTTTTCCGTGGTGACGGTCACCATCGTTGCGCTGACCATCAATCTTTTTTTCAAGTTTGTAACCCCTTATGCCTTTCAGTTCAAATTAACCCGGACCTGGGAAACCGTTCTGGGTGTGGGGATACCGCTGATATTGCTGGCGGCTTTTGAATGGGGGTTGGGGAGGAGAAAGATGGCTTCGGTTGGCGAGGAAGGCGATTTTTCTGTTTACGGTGGGGAAGATGAGGCTAAAGGATCCTTTTCCGGAGGAACAACAGTCGTGCCTGCTGTCAATGGGGCGGGAGTTCCGCATATTTCACCAGAAGAAAAATCCTTGCAGCACGATAGTGCCAATCAGCAGAATAAATTCGGCGTGACCGTTATTGCCTGGGCGATCTGTTTTACCGGGGCAGGTATTTTGCTCCTGGGTATCCTGGCAAAGGGTCAGCCGGTAGTTTGCTGGGTAGGTGGAGGTATTGTGCTGGCGGGAGTGTATACGGTTAGGGCGGCGGGGAAGTATGGGAGGGGATAGAGGGGGATTAACCGGGAAATGTGCCAATTATAAATGCTTCATTTTAAGTGTTCTAGGTCAAATTAGCATCCCTTTGCGGGTTTGGTATTTATAGAATATCTTTGATGAAAATGAGCATATGTCAGGTGCTGTAAAAATATTGCCTTATTATACATATGTCGATTATGAACACTGGGAAGGCCACTGGGAATTGATCGAGGGAATTCCTTATGCTATGAGCCCCTTGCCAGTTCCCAAACACCAGCGTATTGCGGCCAGGCTTACAACAGAATTTTCGGTTCAATTTCGGAATTGTAATGCCTGCACGGTGTATCAACCTTTAGATTACCATGTAGCAGACGATACCATTCTACAACCGGACATGTTAATCGTTTGCAAAGAAATAACAAAGAAGTTTCTTGATTTTCCTCCGGAATTGGTCTCAGAGATTTTATCTCCCGCCACTGCTTTGAAAGACAGGCATAGTAAATTTTCTATTTACGAAGCCCAGGCCATTCGCTACTATTTAATAATTTCTCCCGAAACTGAAGACGTAGAAGTGTATGAACTGGAAAATAAAGTCTATGTTCTTAAGAAAAAAGGGAAAGACTTTTCTTTTGATTTTTCTTTCGCAACATGCAAAGCTGCTGTTGATTTTAAGGAAATCTGGTAGCTTCAGACGACTCCCTACCGGTTTGATCCACTCATTTCAAAAAGAGCCAAAGTACTGCTGGGAGAATTTCCTTTCCTGCGAATTGTATTGATAGATGATAAATCGACTAAGCTGGATTTGGCGGTATGAATCCCTCTAACCAGCATTCGGACTTTCCCTTTTTTTTAATATTTTTACATAATAGTCAAATACATTGGATTCTTATGTATATTCGTAAAAAGAAACCGGTCTGCCTATTGCCCATCCCTACGCTAAATCACACTTATATGCAATTTGAAAAGATCCTCAATACCGTGTATTCATTCGGAGCGGCCGTTGTCATATTCGGGGCATGGGGCAAACTCGAACACAAGGATTTTGGGTCCGCAGCCCTGACTGTGGGTCTGTTGACCGAAGTCGCCATTTTCTGTGTGTATGGACTAATGGAATGGCGCAAAAAAAGCCTGCCGGAAGGATTGGAGACTTCAGAAACTATGTTTCGACCCAAAGAGGACCTGGCGGTGAAGACCGCAGCAAACCTGATGGGGCCGGTGGCAGGGATGGTTACGGGGGTAGAGATGAAGGAATTGACCAATACTATGAAACAAACGAATCAGATCCTGTCTAAAGTATTCAGGACGGAAGGTGCAGGTAAATGAAGCGTTAAATCTAGCGTTAAATCAAGAGTGAAATCAACAGGATTTTATATATTTATTCCTTATGGTATACTCTTCAGAATTATTAAAGGGTACATTAAAGACGGTCGTTTTGAAATTGTTAGCCGATAACAAAAAAATGTATGGCTATGAGATTACACAAAGGGTAAAGGAATTGACGCAGGATAAGATCCAGATCACCGAAGGTGCACTTTACCCAACTTTACATGCGCTGGAAGCAGATGGGCTTGTAACAACGGAAACGGAATATATCGGCAAACGTGTACGGAAGTATTATAGCCTGAGTCCGGCCGGTAAAGTGAAGACCAGGGAAAAAGTGAAAGAGCTGGCTTCCTTCATGCAAACCATGGGCTTTTTGCTGGATATATCCCTTAAGCCATCCTAAACCATTTTACATGTACTTCCTCAGCGATGATCAGGTAGACTTTATTTCAATGGATATCCGACGGCATGGCATAGAGATCGAAAGCCTGCAGCAGAGCCTCCTGGATCATATATGTATACTTATCGAACAGAACCTGGAACAGGATGGGGATTTCCACGCCTATTATAACCAAACGATCACGACCTTTTATAAACAGGAACTCCGGGAGATCGAAGAGGAAACGCTCTTTCTGATCAACCACAAGGGGCCCGGTCTGCTGCTGTCCAGGAACGTATTTTTCCTTCTTTTGTTTACGATCTTCATTGGTCCTTTTATAGGGTGGGATATTTCCTGGATGTTTTCATCTAACCAGGTGCAGGATTTAATTCATGGCCAGGCACATGGGTTATATCTGCCGCTTTATATTTGGGGGCCTACCGTTACCTTTTCCCTTTTTCCCCTTTTGGTATTATTCGTTCTTTTCCTGACTCCAGATCGGTTTGATCCACTCATTCCGAAAAAGGCCAAAGTACTATTGGGAGGATTTCCTTTCCTGCGAATCGTATTGGTGGATGATAAATCGACTAAGCTCGATTTGGCGGTATGAATATTTTACAAATAATTTAATTAATGGCTGACCGCGATCAGCGGATATGGCATCAGCCTGTATTCCGGTACCGGTATGCTTTCAGGAGCAGCCGTTCCTGGGTATTGAAAAAGGACGGTGCATTGATGCGCCTCCGGATGATAGGCCTGGACAATAGCAGAACCTGCTGGTTTATGGGTAGTGTCCAATACAATGACCTGCTGGCCGGGTGAAAATTTCATACCCTTAAAGTATAGCATTTCCGGTGAATCGCAAATGCAACTTATGAACAGCCTGTGCATATTTGGGGTAAAGCTGACAAACGCCATTCCCGGGTGAGGAATAGAAAATGCTAACAGGTTCACCATCAGGTATAAATGAAAACCGGATGATATAAGGGAAAGTTATATTTGTTGAAAAAATGTGAATATATAGCCTTGACCCAAGCTTGTTCTTTTTTATTGGTAGAGTGTTTTTAGACATTGAAAACTTATTCCAAATCTTTCCTAAGTAATAAACTATAATTATCGGCGGTTCAGGCTACCTGCTTCTCATCTGCCGTTGTCACCGCTTGTTGAAAAGACAACTGGCCTCTGTTCAGCAGCCACAACCGTTTTAACAATGCGGCGGTAGTGGTTTGTAACCGGCAGTAGCTACCATCTTCCCCGTAAAAGGAAAAACCCAGTTTTTGCTGGAAACGGATCGAGTGCGTATTAAAAAGATTGGAAATAGCGTAGACCTCGGTATGATCGGGATGTAAAGCCGTCTCTGTCTGCAAAAGGTCATAGGCCCGGACAAGCAGCCGAAGCAATGTTATTTTTGGCGCTGTTTTATTTAGTTGAAAAGAGCGGATCAGAACATGCCCCGGTTCTTCCAGGCTATACCGAAAATAACCTTGCAGAATGTGGTTATCATAACAACAGACCACATGCTGCAAATCGGGATGGTAGTTGAAAATATCCATGCGGACAAAATCTTCATTAAACTGTTGTCCATTCCGCTGCAGAAGCGGGGCCATATTGGATCTGTCCAGGGCGATTATATCTTCAATAACCTGTTGGGTCAGAACCGTATGAGTGGTGGAAAGGGTTAAGGGGGGTAGGTGCATGTTTAAATATAAGGAAAAAGAATACAGGATCCCAGCAAAAAAATATTTGGATTATTAAAATTATATCTTATATTTGAGGTCTAATAGAGCCGCAAAATAAAATTTGAATAAAATAAAGATATTTCGCGCCTACGTTCGACCACAGACCATCTGATCATTATTCCTGCAGGCCAGCAGACAAGGCCGGCTGCAGGGGAGCAAGTGTCTCTATTTACCGTGTTAAGAATAGATGATGGTCACTTTTTTTTTTGAACCTTTTCGTTGTTCCAAAGACAAACCCTGCTTTATGCAGGGTTTGTTGTTTTAGTTTACTACGCTTAGCGGCTTTACGGACTGCAAATTGATAAAAACCCCTAATGATAGAGCCTGCGTGCGAATCGGTAAATAGGGTGTTTTTCCCGTTTTTACGGGGCAGGGGTGGCTGTACTTTGCTGGAATAATTAAAAGTTTATGATGCGATATTCCTGCTTTACTATTGCCCTCGTTCTGGCTCTTAGCTGTTTTAACGGAAGCGCAGTTGGTCAGTCTTCGAATGCTGCTGCAAACGATCCATCATCCGGGAATCAGGATCCAGCACCGGAAAAGCCTACCATCAGCGGGATCCGGTTGGACCTGAATGGAAAAGGTTTTCAGGACCCGCTGCCTTTTGATATTCCGTTTAAGATCGTCGGAATAAAATATGATCCTGCCCTGATATCCATCCGGTTTGCCTATAAAAAAGGTACGCTTAAAAAAGAAAATTTTGCGGAAGGCGATTATCTGGAGCCTCCCTGGATAAATAATTTTGATCAGGAACTCCCCTTTTCACTCAGAGCTTCGACTCCTTTGGCTCCCAATTCCACGTATACTTTTATTTTTAAAATACAGCGGAAATTAAATGACGCGGAAACCGGCACACTAAAAGGGCTGATAGCAGATCAGATCCTGACACTTCTGAAAAAGAGGCTGGAAGGACGGATGAATTTCGAGCTTACCAAAAAGGAGATCGATGATGCCGGAGAGCTGGTCATATCGTCCCTTGGTCTTAGTCTTAAACACAAGGATCTGGCAATAGACAGAGCCGGGCTGAAGGATAATTATTATCCGTTGATGAAGGCTTCTTTATTCGGTCTGACAGATCTGTATAATACCAACTTTCATGATCCCTTGGTGGAACTACAGGGCAATATGCAATTTTTTACCCTGGCTCTCGATAATTTGGATAAGGTGTCCATAGAAAAAGGATTTAAACCGACCGATGATTTTGTCAATCTTCAATCCAGTCTGAAGGATCTGTCCCATTTCACCGAAAAAATGGACCCGGAAGATCCTTTAAAAACGGCAGAACTGAATGCTCTTCTTAAGACCTTGCAAAAAGGAATCGAAAGCATAAAGGAGACCATAGCTCCTAAATCCGATCTGTATAAAAAAGAAGCGCCGGAGATCCTGGATATGTTCCAGGATCTTCAACGGAAGTTGCTTTTGTATAAGAATGGATCAGAAGCCGGTAAAGAAGCGGTCGATAAATTTTCTACGGATCTTACCAATGCGCTGGTAAAAATTATCTATGCCGATTTGATCATCAGCGAAAATAATATCGGCAGCTATTCTATAAGTTCAGGTTATTACCTGAGCATGGATATCGGGGTGGCCTTTTTCCCAACTATCGGCAGAGCATCTCCTTATTTGGCAACCAATATATACTTAAGACCGGTTAATAAGGAAAGACATATTTACAGCGGGGATTATAATTTTTTTCGCAGTTTTTCCTTTATGGTTGGGGTAAGTTTTGTCAGTATTGGGCAGACAGGCCGGAGGGATAATCTGCTGGGCGGGTCGTTTAATTTACTGGCTGGAGCGGGGTATCGGGTAACTGATTATATCCGGCTCAACGGAGGATGGCTGATTTTCAAAAACACCAATACCAATCCCCTGGTTGAAACCCAAAAGTTAGGGACGAACGGCTTTTTCTCCATTTCTTTCGACTATGATATAAGTTCTGTTTTCAAAAGCCTGTTTAGTCCACCGACAATCAAAACCGAATAAAATAATAATATATGCCATTTAACCTTTCTTCAGTTACGACTGATCCGAATCCTGTCGGTTTACCCGGCAGCTGCACTCTTTCCTACAAGATCGATGGGACTGCCGGTATCCAACTGGATATTTCATATGTCTTAAGCGATCACAACAATATCGTTTATACACCATCCGGCCTTAAGACAGCACCCGGGAAGCCGGTGACGCTTACGGGTGCGACCGAAGACATCTCTCAACTTCTGAAGTTTAAAGAACTGGGCGGGAACCAGCAGGCTTCTTTTTTTGTAACTATCCGGGCTACCAACAAATCCAATGGCGCGACAAAGACGCAGCCTGTTCAAATCACCATTTTATGAACAAACATCTGAAAATTACGGTATCCCTTTTTGCAGGGCTTCTTTGCCTGGCGGATTGTAAAGAGGTTAATCTTCCATTAACCGAAATCATCCACTTCGTCAATCCCGGTGAGGAAACTCTCGCCGCCGATAATTTCACGACCCTGAAGGTTACGGCAGTTATCCCACACGATGCGAGTGCTGCCAATCGTTCGATCAAATTTACGACCGATGCCGGACAGTTCTCCAACGATAGCAATGAGATAACCGAAATTGTCGATGATGCCGGTGAGGCTTCCGTCTATTTTCATGCCGACAAAGCCGCAAAAGCGACGATAACGGCGACCGTATCTACTTTTTCGGTGACAAAAACGGTGAATTGTACGGCTGTCGATATTTCCAGTCTGATCAGGTTCGATAATTTTGATAAAGATTCACTGGTAGCGGATAATCTCACCGAACGGGTCATCGATCTGGTCATCGATAAAAATACGCCGCAGAACCAAAGACAAGTTGCACTGACAACGGATCTGGGCTCTTTTACCAATCAGCAGCAAACAATCACCATCGTGGCTGGTTCAGACGGAACTGCTAAATCCGCTATTAAATCCGATATGCCTGGAACTGCCAATATTACGGCTGTTTGCCATGGTTTCACTACGGCCACGACGCTGACATTTATCGCGCCGGATCCGGATGCCATCGTCCGGTTTGCCGATGGCCAGATAAGAACTGTACCCGCGGATGGTGTTACAACGCTGGACATCAAGACTCTCATCAACAATAATACAGTTGCAACGCAACGAAAGGTGACTTTCGCCACCGATCAGGGTACATTTTCCAACAGTCAATCCACGCAGGAGGTTACGCCGGATGCTAAAGGCTTCGCTGTGACCACGCTTAAAAGTGCAGTAGAAGGAACGGCATCTGTGACGATTACTCACCGTAATATAACGAGGACCATGGCATTCACCTTTACCAGGGCCTATCCGGACGGAATTGCCCTAAATTCCGACTTTACCATTAATGCCGGTATTGGTAATAAAATTACCATACAGGCACAGCTGATCCGCAGTATTGGAAAATCAAGTCCCGGAATCGGGATCCTATTTACGGCTGCAGACAATATGGGGCATACCTTGGGTCAGTTCAAAAATGCAATACTGAGCAGTACGGATGGCCTGGCTTCGATAGACTTCTCCGCCGGTTCAGGCAGTTACCGGGGGCCTGTGACGATTACCGCAGTGGTAAAGGACATGCCGGCAGTTACGGCGAGCATGGTGGTGACGGTGGTGGATTGATTAAGCCAGCAGACAAGGCCGGCTGCCTTATGCTCCGTAGATCGCCACATATTTTTGGGTCGTGAGCAGTATATCCAAATTATTTCTTTTCAGGTCCTGCTTCAGAATGGGCAGCAGCCCCGGTAGATCGATCGATGTCTGCTCGGCCAATAGGGTCAGCGTTTCAATGTTGAAAATATTTAAGGAGTTGGCCAGCGTGATCAGGGTGAACAGATCGACCTCCTCCTCGCCTTGGGTAAAGAAGGGAAAAAATCCCATCGTCGCCATCTTTTCTGCCGTCTTCTGCAGTTCCTCTTCCGGGCAGGCGGAAAGGGCACTATATTCATAATACTCCCGGATCATATCGTCATAGACTTCCGTAACCATCCGGTTCGTTTCGCGGATATCCGGATCCAGACTACAGATGAGATCAATGGCCTCGCTGATAAGCTGTGCCACTTCAAAATCATCGTCTCCGGTATGGGCATAATGTTCCAGGAACAATGCCTTATTTTCGGGTGACCAGGAGTCTGAAAAATAACTGTAGGTAAGCTGCCGGTTGACGGAAAAAATTATGCAGGTGGGAAAGCCGTTATCGAAAGACCTGAAATTTTCAAGTGTACCTTTTCCCTGAAAAACGGGCAGGTTATCGATATTCGGAAAAGACATGATAACCCGGTAATAGTCATTCCCTATTAATCTTACCAGGTTCTTATAGGCAAACAGGTGTTTGGGGATGGAAGCAGTTGGGACCGGTACCCAAAACAGCACCCGGGGACCGTTTATGTCTATATAGGCAGGCAATTTATACACCCGGAAATATTCACGCTGTTTCAGGCGGGAAGTAAAGGTGGCGGGCCCGGTCGCGAGAACTTCCTGGTATAGGGCATTCAGTTGCTCATCCCCCTTGGCCACCACATCTTTCGGGGTGGCAATATTGATGACCTGCTTTATTTTGGATAAATCCAGGATGTCTTTTTCAAATAGGTCTATATAGGCCGGATCGAGAGTTTCCAATGCCTCGCATCTTTCGGTAAAATAAGTATATACCAGTTCCATGACGGCGTCATTACCATAACCCTCTTTGTACAGGGCAGCCATCCAACCCACATCATTGAAAAAATAGCTTCGCATAAACTGAAGGAAAAGGTTCGGATCCGAAAATTTCGTATTCTTCCGCGTCAACACTGTCCATATATTTTTGATGAACAGGTAACCAACGAGATAAGGGCTCTTTATATAGGACAAGGGCGAAAGCAGCAGTGCCTTTTTTCGTTCAAGCCCTACCGGCAATTCCAACCGCATCCGGTAAAGAAAAGGAGTATAGTTTTTTTCGACAGCAGCTATACCTTGCTGGCCGACCTCCACCTGTGTAAGATTGGAATAGGCAATACTGGTGAAGATCAGGTGCTGGGGCACAGCCTCCGTTGGTGAGGGGCAGCTGTCGTATTCGGCGAACAGGGCTAATCCTTCGGTTATTGGGTTAAGGATATGTAACAGGAAGGTATAGCGGATATCATCCGTATTCAGTTTGTCGATCTGGGCCGGGGTAACAGGGCCACCGCTAAGGGTACGTTGTGCATCGGCCAGGGTTTGCATGCGAAGAAAAAAAAGCGAATTGCCGACGATGGAATTGAAGCACCAGTGATGCGTAGCTTCATGTATAAAAGAGAAATAGATCTCAGGCGGATATTTTTGGCCCAGGAATACATTGGTGAAACTTTCCGTATTGGTAGTGCTGACAAACGCGTTATTGGTGAGAAAATCGACCCAGCTTTGTTGGAGATTCATTTTTCCAGGATTTTGCTGATATTCTCCAACATATCCTTAAAGTCCCTGATGTCCTCCGACCCATCATTATCCGCTCCCTTATTACTCCCTTCTTTTTTATTTCCGTCTATTTTTTCGATCGTTACCTTATAGCCGTCCTGGGTTTCCAGGTAATAGACCAGTTTGTCTTTGTTCTTCGTTTTACGGTTCCGTAGCCAGACCGCCAGCGCCGATAAGGCCAGTGAAGTCACCTGAATCGTAATGTACAAGGCAAAGGCAAGCTCGTTGTTTTTTTCTTTGATGGCATCATATTGCGCCGCGATTTCAGGAGTCATTTCCGGGTTCGTCTTCTCATATTCTTCCAGGAAGGACAAGTAATCGTAGCGGGACAGGCCCGAAATGGTTAATTGCATATTCCTAATTTAATACTTAAAATTATATTTTGCAAGAAAAGCAATTGATGTAAATCTGGAAGAATAGGAAATAAATCCGGGAGAATAATAATTTTAGGAAGCAACCTGAGAATGCAATAATTCATTTTTGACCTCCGTCAAGGATTTACCTTTGTGACCTAGTACGAAATTTTTATATTGGGGGTACATTCTTTCAACCGCAGCTAATCCTTCATCCACGAATAGGGCGTAAGCAAGGATTTTAATCGATGCTTCCAGATTCTTTTTATATTTAGCCCTTTCCATGATCGTAAAATTTATAATATATTTTTCAAAATCAGTACTAATCGATTAGTACTGATTTGAAGATTAATTTGCGTGTAAATTATTGATTATTAATATTTTGTATTTTTATTGTCAATTGTACTTCCCTCACTTTTCCATCAACCTCCCACAGCTGGATCCTGTCTGCGGATAATGAGATGCTGTATAAACAATTGTTCAATTCGAATAAGCATCCCACTTAGGATAAGAACTGTTATGAAGAGGAGATGATAAGTAGTTGCTCAAATTACTCTTTATTGCCAAAAAGATAAACAACTAATTATCAATTAATTGCCATTAATGGATATGTCAATAGTAATAATTGAATTAAACTGATTTTTAGCGTATCTTCGCATTAGGAAACGCCTTTATTGCTTTGAAGCTCTATGTTCTACATAGAAGATTATTAGAAGCCGTAGGGGCTTTTCTATTTTTATAACTTTTTTCTGACAATTATACAGATTAACTAAACATCATCCCCAGATTCTACTGTCTTTGAAGAAGGAATAAATAACCAATGTCTATAGGGCTGAAAAAAAATGTTTTGATATTCGCCATCTAACCCTGTAGTAATTCCTATATTAAAATTGGCTCTTTATATCACTCCCCTAAAATCGGACCATCGGGTTAGTTAAAAAGAATTTCTTAATTTTAACTATCTCAAGATGAAAAA
>NZ_JBTLQH010000069.1:0-24172 GCF_054461575.1 Flavitalea flava | reverse complement strand
TTTCATCTTGAGATAGTTAAAATTAAGAAATTCTTTTTAACTAACCCGATGGTCCGATTTTAGGGGAGTGATATACACCAACAAGAATGAAAGGAAATATAGTTTTAATAAATATTATGGATAACCGAAATTATTTTTTAAATTTTATAAAATAGTCCTAGTTTTGCAGCATAGCGCGCATAACATTAAACTAAATTTTTACCTATGAAACTGTTTTATTTAATTGTTGCCATTCCTATGGCAGTTTTAGCGTTTTCCTGCAAAAAAGAATCCTCCAACACGGCAAACATTAAGAATTCATCTACTCAGTCCATTTATAAAAGGTTTGTGGATTCATTGGATGGACTAACTGAAGAGCAAAGAAAGGTCGCTGTTAATAACTTTGATACTCACAATAGTGTGAAGGAGAATAATACTAGCAGCAACAAAGTGTTAATTAGTAATGTAGTTAGTCCGAACGATGATGCTGCTTTTTTTGCAGGATATACTAAAACATCATCATTTACGAATTACCTATCGACAGAATCATTAGAGGCCGATTTAGGCATATCTTCCGATTTATATAC
Organism: Flavitalea flava; assembly: GCF_054461575.1. NCBI lineage: Bacteria > Pseudomonadati > Bacteroidota > Chitinophagia > Chitinophagales > Chitinophagaceae > Flavitalea > Flavitalea flava. Next base: position 23,606 of record NZ_JBTLQH010000069.1, on the reverse strand, counting down.
AATAGAAGACGGTTCCCAAAGTGGAGTAAGTGGACCAACAAAAATAATGAAATGGACAATGATTAAAAATACGTATGGTATATGGTATTTAAATTCTCATGAACAATTTGTATCGGGATATAATGGTGGTTCGTCCGACATTATTATTAAAGGTGTTAAACATAAGTATTCAGCATTAGTAGGTACGACAACTTATGTTACATGGATGGAACTATTAGAAGATGTTGGAATATCTAACCGCGGATATGCTGCTTATACTCATATTGAAGGAAATCTGCAGTTTTCCTATTTGATATACTCTCTAGCGAAGCCAGTCAATGCCACAAATATTTGGAGGAACCTTGATGTTTTTTAAATACATTTACTTGCTGCCTCTGTTCTTGTTTGGCAATTTTATGCATGTTTGCACGAACAAGCATGTTGGAGCCAAAACCAATGGAACCCAAATTATTAGCACATGGATGCTAGACCCTGTAAGTAAGGTGCTTATCGGCCATCCATATAACCCCGACCAGGTATTATTATACTACAATAATTATTTAATTGAAAGAGAATTATCTGTAATCGATCAAAGTATAACAGACCGGAAAAATAATTCAATTCGAAAAATAAGCTACGATACTTCCTATTTCCTTATTAATTTTAATAGTGATTTATGCGTGGTATATAAAGAGTTTTCAACAAAGGCAGTCGCCCAACACATTTTAAAACTTAATGATAAAAATACAGGGATAAAATATAATCAGAAATTAGATTCTTCTTTAGAATATTCATCCAATTTTCCCTTAAAGGATACTATAATCGATGGAGAGTTTTACCGGTACTTAAATATGCGTACCAAATCATCTCCCGGGCGGCAATTAACAGGTTATTTTACCTTCGGTAAATTAACCCCGCTATTTCATTTCAATAAAAAAATTGATGACGATTATCATGCTACTCTAGTCAGAATGGATATTAAGAACGAGGATCCGTATGACTTGGTTTCCATCCGAATGACTGTAAAGCCGGGGAATCTTACCGAAGAGCAAATAGCCGTATTCAAATCCTGGATACAATCTAATAAGTGGGAACTATAAATTATTCCTATGACCCGCGTTCCAATTTTGGCATCTAACCGAATGGAATGAAAATTATTTTATTGTCTATATACCCAAGTGACCCTCAGCAAAGCTGAGGGTCACTTGGGTATATAGCTTCATTTAAGGTGGTTTTGGGGGTTAAAAATTGTGGGCTAACTAATACCGCCCATTTGGGCCAATTTCCTCAATTTCAGAAGAAAAGGGAACGGGAACGGGAACCCCGATGATCGGATTAAAACCGTCATTAAGATCAGCGATTGTATCGGCTAATATTTTGCGGGCAGCCTCCTGCCTTGCGGGCAGCGTTTTGTATTTGTTCATGCCTTGGACTACTCCGGGGAAACTTTTCCCTGTTGGTAGCTTGGTCGGATCATAAAAATTGTAGCGTACCCGCCAATCAATAATAATGCTGGCGTCTGAAGAATCCCAATTTGCGGGGCTAATGTAGGGAGGTGTGCAGTAACAGCCGTGAGGAAGGGTTAAATAATCGTGGTCCCTGGTCTTTTTTTGGGCGGCTTTTTTGTGCGTTTTTTTTTGCCATGTCAAATGCATTTTTTTAAGCCAACCTTACATCTAACTGTAGTTTTAAAAAAAAAGCACTAAGACAATGAACAATAAAAAAGGGCTAAAGTGTCTCATTTTCAACGCTTTAGCTCTCTTGTTGCCCGACCTGGATTACCTACGTGTCCTACGGACAGCTCCGGTGATCCAAACCCGCTTTGCATTACCCAAAGGCCCTCGTCCCGACTTCGTCGGTACGGTTTTGTTTTCCCGTTCGCTTTGACGAGCAAGCTCGACAAGCTACCGGAAAAAACAAAACCCCTCGCTATTTGCGAGGGGCCTTTGTTGCCCGACCTGGATTACCTGCGTGCCCTACGGACAGCTCCGGTGATCCAAACCCGCTTTGCATTACCCAAAGGCCCTCGTCCCGACTTCGTCGGTACGGTTTTGTTTTCCCGTTCGCTTTGACGAGCAAGCTCGACAAGCTACCGGAAAAAACAAAACCCCTCGCTATTTGCGAGGGGCCTTTGTTGCCCGACCTGGATTCGAACCAAGACAAACAGTACCAAAAACTGTCGTACTACCATTATACTATCGGGCAATCCGTTTCCACCTGAATTTCTCCAAATGGAGTGCAAAAATAAGGGCTTGTTAAAGATGTTCCAAATGATTTTTATCGCAAGCAACCGACGGGACCGCTTAAACGACCTTAAACAACAAGGCCAGGATCGCATAGACCAGGGTCGCTACAAATACTCCCTTGGCTGTGTTATCCCGGTGAGAATTGATGTAAAGGGTGAACAGGGCGATATTCAGCACCAGGCAGGGAACGGAAATCGCCGTGATCTGGTTCCGGTTGGTGCGGATGAAGGTCAGGAAGTCCCCAATGGTGAAAGAGGGGTAAAACTTGACATAATAATAAATGATAAGACTTACGATGGGGGCCACCAGCCCGAGCAGCAATCCCAGTTTGATGTTGTCTTTTTTGAGGATCACAGTTTCCACGTTTTTTCCAGTTTGTTTTTAAGAACGTAATTCGTCAGGTCAAATTGTACAGGCACCACACTTACGTAATTATGTTCTAAAGCCCATACATCGGTATCCTTGCCCTCATCGAAATTCACGAATTTGCCCGTCAACCAAAAATATTTTTTCCCGGTAGGGTCATTGCGCTCGATAAAATCTTCCTCGTACTTGGCATAAGCCTGGCGGCAGATCTTCATGCCCTTGATCAGTTCTTCCGGAACGGCGGGGAAATTGACATTGAGAATCAGGTGTTTATCAAAGGAATTGGTCAGCAGGTTTTGTACAATGATGCGGACATACTTCCGGGCTGCCGTAAAATCTGCATCTACACTGTAATCCAGTAGGGAGAACCCTACCGAAGGAATGCTTTCTATGGCTGCTTCGACAGCAGCAGACATAGTTCCGGAATAGATGACATTGATGGAATGGTTAGCGCCATGATTGATACCGCTGAGACAAAGATCCGGTTTGCGATGCAGGATCTTATCCACCGCCAGCTTTACGCAGTCAACCGGAGTCCCGGAACATTGCCAGGCTTCCACACCTTCAAATATATCCGGCATAGGATGAAGACGGAGGGGATTGCCGATGGTAATCGCATGTCCCATCCCCGATTGAGGTTTGTCAGGAGCTACCACCACGACTTTTCCCAGATCCCTTACCGCCTCTACCAGGTTGCGGATCCCGGGTGCGCTGATCCCATCGTCATTGGTGATCAGGATCACCGGCACCTTTTTGCCGTTTTTTAGGGGTTTGGAAAGGGGGCTGGAGAGAGGTTTTGCCGTAGTTTTGCCGGTTGCGGGGGCCTTACTGACCACATTGGTTTTTCCCGTAAGGATAACCATTTCTTCTTTTTCGACAGTACCGGTTTTTACCGGTTTAGCCGTTTTGGCGGCCTTTCCGGAAAGAATTTTTGGGCTTTTAGCACTCGTTTTATTGGTCTTTTTTGTCTTTGCCATAGGTTTAAGGGTACAAAAGTCAGTAATATTTCCGGATTTACCTTAACCCGCTATAATACATCAGCAGAGAATAGGTGAAAATATCCACCCGTTTTCCCCTATGGGGTGGAATTTTGATGTGTTTACGCTACCTTTGCAGCCGATTTTAAGAAGAACCGCGTATAGCGTTTCGACCGAAGGTCAATCATCAGACATTGTGGGAAAAGGGCTACATTTTATGGACGCTCTTTTCTCGCAATTTTAAACTCCTAATTATGGCAGGACAGCTTAAAGAGGTTCGCAACCGGATCAAGTCAATTCAGAATAGCCAGCAGATCACCAAGGCCATGAAAATGGTCAGTGCTGCCAAATTGCGCCGCGCTCAGGACGCTATTATACAAATGCGGCCCTATGCTAAAAAGCTTCAGGAATTGCTCAGCAACATCGTAAGCAGTTCTGACGGGGATGTCGGAATGAGCCTGGCTACCGAAAGACCCATTGAAAAAGTGCTGTTGATCGTCATCACCAGCGATCGCGGTCTGGCCGGTGCCTATAACGCCAACCTGATCAAAAGAGCCAAACTGGCCATCGCAGAAAAATATTCCGCACAGGCTGCTAAAGGCAATGTAATAATCTGGAGCATAGGAAAGAAGGGCTATGAGCACTTCGCCAAGAATAATTATAAGGTCACCGATACCTATAAGGACATTTTCCTGCAACTTAATTTTGAAAATGTGCAGGCTTGTGCGCAGGCAGCCGTCAAAGCCTTTGAAAACAGAGAATTTGACGCAGTAGAAATCGTGTACAGTGAATTCAAGAATGCCGCCACCCAGAATTTTACGCTGGAAAAATTCCTGCCTATCCCCAAGGTGACAAAAAAAGCAGGTTCTTCCAACAACGATTTCATTTTCGAGCCGGCAAAAGAAGAGCTTATTGCCGAACTCATGCCAAAAATACTGAACACGCAATTATTCAAAGCCGTATTGGATGCTAACGCCTCCGAACATGGCGCCCGTATGACAGCGATGGACAAAGCAAGCGACAATGCCGCAGAAATGCTGAAGGCATTGCGTCTTTCTTACAATCGTGCTCGTCAGGCCGCCATTACTACCGAATTGACGGAGATTGTGAGCGGTGCAGCGGCACTTCAAGCCTAACATATGGAAATCGGAAATATAATCCCGCACATCGAAGCGCTGATCTTTGCCAGCGACAAGCCCCTGACCTCCATGGAGCTTACCGAGCTGATCAATAATGCCTTTGGCTTTATGGAAGAGAAGCTGACGCTCGAGCAGATCCAGACCGGACTCGATGGGATTATCGAAAAATATAATTCCGAATTCTATCCCTTCGAAGTACGGGAAAGCGGCGGCGGCTGGCAATTTCTCACCAAACGCGATTTTCATAAGACTGTTGCCCAACTGAATGGCGAGAAATTCCTGAAACGCCTGTCTTCGGCCGCCCTCGAAACCCTGTCCATTATTGCCTATAAACAGCCCATTACCAAAGGAGAGATCGAATCGATCCGGGGGGTGAGCAGTGACTATTCGATACAAAAATTATTAGAAAAAGAACTGATCGTTATAACCGGCAGAAACGAAAACATGCCGGGCAAACCGCTTGTCTATTCTACGTCCAAAACATTCATGGACTATTTTGGGATCAATTCTGCCGCCGATCTTCCCAAACTGAAAGAAATATTTGCCGATACCATCATTGAACCGACCGTCATTCATGGGGCGGGAGAACTGATTCCTGCCGGGGAAGGCCCTGTCGCAGAAGGACCGGAAGAAGAAACCACGCTAATCGTCAGCGAGAATGGGGAACTGATAGAAAATGAAGATAAATTGGAAGAAGGCGGGAACGCTTTTGAAGGAGATGAAGCTGAAGATTCCGCTGAAGTAGATTCAGCAACATTAAATGAGGAAGGCGAAACAGCTCAGGATGCTATAAGCGATGATTTGAGCACCGAGTTGGAAGAAGAGGAAATAAAAGAAGAGGAAATAGAAGAAGAGGAAATAGAAGAAGAGGAGATCGAAGAAGAGGAAGAGAATGATGTAACGCTTGATTCCGAAGATGAGACGCAGGAAGCGGAAGAAGAAAGCGGAGAGATCGAAGCAAACGAAGAGGAAGAGACAGATGATGATGAGGAGGAGACCGATGTGGATGAAGATGAGACAGATGAGGATGAAGATGAGGACGAAGATGCCGATGACAGTGATGAAAATGATGAATCCGATAAGGGTAAAAAGAAATGATCCTGGATTTTCCGCTAACACTTATTCTTAATAATTCGCATCCAGGTTATGGCACAACAACTATCCCCCGACTACCTGATCAGTTTGGGTAAAGAATTCGGAACTCCCCTATACGTATACCACGCGGAGAAAATAAAAGAACAATATCACAAGCTCACCACCGCTTTCAGCAGGAGCAATACGCTCTTTTTTTATGCCAGCAAGGCGCTGACCAATATCAATATCCTTAAATACATCCGTGGATTAGGAGCCAATATCGACTGCAGCTCCATCAATGAGGTCAAGCTGGCTCTTCACGCCGGTTTCGCACCTGAAAAAATATTGTATACCTCCAATGGAATTGGTTTTGACGAAATCGAAGAAGCCTGCTCCCTAGGTGTGATCGTAAATATCGACAGTCTTTCCAACCTGGAGAAATTCGGCAAACGGTTCGGCCATAGTTATCCGGTTGGTATACGTCTTCGCCCCAATATTATGGCGGGGGGCAATCTCAAGATCTCGACCGGCCATGATAAAAGCAAATTCGGTATCCCTGTTGACCAAACGGATAAGATCCTGGCCCTGGTCGCCCAATACAACCTCCGGATCAGTGATCTGCATATTCATACCGGCAGCGAAATAAAGGACGTTGATGTATTTGTCAAAGGCATCGAAGTGCTCTTCGATATCGTCCCTAAATTTTCAGAATTAGAGTATATCGATCTGGGCGGAGGATTCAAGGTCCCTTATAAAGAGGGAGATGTTGAGACGGATATAAATCTGCTCGCGCAGAAAATAGAAGAAGCCTTTGCGAATCATCCCAACCCCGGCGGAAGACCGCTGCAGGTCTGGTTCGAGCCGGGCAAATTCCTGGTCAGCGAATGCGGTTCCTTCATTACCAGGGTAAATGTGATCAAAGAGACCTCGGCTGCCACCTTTGTAAGCGTGGATAGCGGGTTCAATCATCTGATCCGCCCTATGTTCTACGATGCCTATCACGAGATTGAAAATATCAGTAACCCGACCGGAACTCCCAAACGTTATTCCGTAGTCGGCAATATTTGTGAGACGGACACCTTTGCCTGGGACCGGACAATCCGGGAGATACGCGAAGGCGATTACCTGGTGTTCCGCAATGCCGGAGCCTATGGGTTCGAAATGTCCTCCAATTTCAATTCCCGGTTCAAACCGGCCGAAGTCCTGGTAAAAGACGGAAAAGCCCAACTTATCCGTAAAAGGGACCAATTCGAAGACCTGCTCAAAAATCAAATAGAATTGGATTAATCCCCTTCTTCCGCAAATTCGTTTTCAAAATTTTGGGTACATTTAGGAGTACAAAATCTTCTGTAATTCCTATTACGGGATATAAACTTCATACTTATGCCTATACGGATGGTAGATGATCCTCAGGATCCGCAAGACAATAGTGGAGATGATCAGGGTAGCGGGGCTGGCTCCGGGTCATCCGGAGGCGGAGGGATATTTCAGATAATCCTTTTATTACTGGGTCTGTTCCGCGGAAAGGGACTGATCTTTCTGCTGGTTATCCTGGGTGGGGGGTATTTTCTCTTTGGCCGAGGTGGCGGCGGCTGTAATGGTGCCGGCGGCGGGGCCGGTGGTATTGGCGGAGTGATACAAAAGGTCTCACAACTGGCCACCGGAGGTTTCCTGGATCCCAAACAGTTTGAAAAGGCAAACATCTATGAATCCCTGTCAGAGGATTCTACAAAAAACCCTCTTCCGGAATCGGCCAATCTGCAAAAATTCGCTCCTGCGGTCGGCGATCAGGGGCATCAGGGTAGTTGTGTAGCCTGGAGCAGCGCTTATGGTGCCAGGACCATTGCAGAAGCGGCACGCACAGGAGAAGATCCCAACAGCGTGAAATTCAGCCCTTCCTTTTTATACAACCAGATAGGTCTCGAAGGTTGTGAAGGTTCCTATATTATCAAGGCCATGCAATTCATGACCCAGAGCGGGGCCGTCCCCTACGAGAAGTTCCCTTATGACGACAAGGATTGCTCCCGTCAACCCGATCAGCAATTACTGAGCGAAGCGCGACAGTATAAAATGAGGGGTTTTAACAGACTGACACCAGGCGACCGGAATAATGCGATCGATCTGCGCGCCATCAAGGAAAATATTTCCCAGGGAGCTCCGGTCGTTATCGGTATGATGGTAGGGGGAACTTATATGAAACCTATGATGGGGCAGGACCTATGGGCGCCTACTGCGGAAGACCGCAGCCAGATGGGGTTCGGCGGTCATGCCCAATGTGTGGTTGGATATGATGACCGAAAATATGGAGGAGCCTTCCTGATCATGAATAGCTGGGGCCCTTCATGGGGTAATAACGGGTTTGCCTGGGTGCGGTATCCGGACTTCCGGTTTTTTGTGCGGGAGGCCTACGGTCTGGAGCCCATGACAAAAACCGGAGCGGCGGCTGCCACTCCCTTTGCCTGTGAAATAGGGTTGGTTCAGGTCCGTTATGAAGGTAAAAAAACACTTACCGGGGATTATATTCCACTGAGAACAAAGGGCGATCATTTGTTTGAAACGGTCTCTCCGGTAAAGATGGGTACCCGCTTCAAAATGGAAGTAAAAAATGCTACGGAATGTTATGTCTATGTTTTTGGAAAAGAAACAGACGGCACCAGTTATACTTTATTCCCTTATCCAAGACCGGATAATCCGGCGAAAACAAAATATTCGCCGTTCTGCGGCATTACCGGTTACCGGCTGTTTCCAAAGGACAAGAGTATGATGCCCGATAGTATCGGAAACAGGGATATTATGGCTGTCGTCGTAAGCAAAGAACCGCTCGACTGGTATGCCATCAATAGCAGGATCAGCCAGGACCCGCAGCAGGACTACGCTTCCCGCCTGAATGCCGCATTGGGAGATAAACTGATCCGTAATGTTCATTTTAATAGTTCGTCCAAGGGGAATATGCAATTTAAGGTGGATGGGGATACTAAGAGTGTCGTGGCTGCGCTCGTAGAAATTAGTAAACAATAGGCATAGGCAGGTAAAAAAAAGACAGGTAAATAAAATAGTATGGCAACGCAATTCAAAAAACGACAGTTTTTCCAAGACAAAAAAATCCTTTTAATAGCCCTTTGTATACTTAGCTTTTCGGTAGTAAAAGCCCAGACTGATGCCCCCAAATTGTATGATCCGGCTGCCAATGCAGCAGATGATATTGCAGCAGCTATAAAAAAGGCCAGGACGGAAAATAAACACGTTCTGCTGCAGGCAGGGGGGAACTGGTGCAGCTGGTGTATAAGATTCAACGGCTTCGTTCATGCAGACCCGCAGATCGATTCCCTGTTGAACAAATCTTATGTGATCTATCATTTGAATTATAGTAAAGAAAATAAGAACGATGTGGTATTTGCCCGCTATGGTTACCCGCAACGTTTTGGATTTCCCGTATTCATTATCCTGGATGGCGATGGAAATCGTATCCATACGCAAAATTCGGAGTATCTTGAACAGGATAAAGGGTATAGCAAGATTAAGGTGATGGAGTTCCTTAAGCAATGGACTCCGGGAGTGCTGGCCCCTTCTTTGTACCAATAAATACCGGACTATGAATAACAGCGCCAATACCGATTCCTTTATCCGGTTAATGAGGCATCCTTTCAAATTTCGGATGTACCTGCTCGCCCGGCTGCCCAGCGCCTTTTTTTCCGGACTTAAGATACGGGAAATGGATACCGCTCACTGCATAACTTCCGTTCCCTACAAATGGTTCTCTCAAAATCCGTTCCGGTCCACCTATTTTGCCTGTCTGAGCATGGCCGCAGAAATGAGTACAGGAGCTTTGGCTATGACCTGGGTGCACAAACTGGATCCTCCGGTATCCATGCTGGTGATAAAACTGGAGGCCAACTATTTTAAAAAAGCGACAGGGCTAACCAGTTTTCAATGTAATGATGGACTCGCTATCCGTTCTGCCATTGAAAAGGCTTTGACCAGCGGCGAAGGCCAAACGTTCAGGGCTCGTTCGGTAGGTACAAACGAAGCAGGCGAGGAAGTGGCGGAATTTTTTCTTACCTGGTCATTCAAGGCCAAAAAACAGAAATAAAAAAAAGCTATATGAAAATTGCCTTTCATGGTGCAGCCCGGACGGTTACGGGGTCAAAGCATTTGTTAACCTTACAGAATGGAAAGAAATATCTGCTGGATTGCGGCATGTTCCAGGGAATGGGACAGCAAACCGATACCCTGAATCGTAACTGGGGATTTAATCCGGAAGAAGTTAATTTCCTGATTTTGTCCCATGCGCATATCGATCACAGCGGATTGATCCCCAAACTGGTGAAAGACGGTTTTTCCGGCAGGATATTTTGCACCCCGGCCACAAAAGAACTGAGCGAGGCCCTGTTGGAGGATTCCGCACGTATTCAGCAGGACGATATCAAATACGTCAATAAAAGAAGGGTGGCGGAAGGACTTCCTTATCTGCGGCCCATGTACGACGAACATGACGCGGCAAGGGCCCTTGAGCTTTTCGAGACGGTAGAATATGACAATTGGTTCACCATCGATGACCAGGTGCAGGTTTTATATACGGATGCCGGTCATATTATCGGCAGTGCGGCGGTTCATCTGAAAATAAATGAAGGGGGGAAAGAGACCCGCTTAACTTTCAGCGGAGATGTAGGACGGTACCGGGATGTGATCCTGAAATCCCCTGAAATTTTCCCCCAGGCCGATTATATCCTGATCGAGTCGACCTATGGAAATAGTCTGCATGATCCGGCAGATACGACCCCTGATCTGTTGGAAAAATGGATCCAGCAAACCTGTGTTGAAAAACGGGGCAAGTTGATCATACCCGCCTTCAGCGTTGGCCGTACACAGGAAATCCTGTTTTCCCTGAACCAGCTGGAACTGGAAAGACGATTGCCGAATATGGAGTATTTTGTCGACAGCCCTTTAAGCATCACGGCCACGGAGATCGTAAAAAAATATCCGCAATATTTCAACAGCGCCATTCAGAAAATCCTGGAGACGGATGACGATCCTTTTTCCTTTAAGGGCCTGAAATATATAAAGTCGGTGGACGAATCCAAAATGCTGAACTATCGCAACGAACCTTGCGTGATCATTTCCGCCAGCGGGATGGCAGATGCCGGCAGGGTTAAACACCATATCAGCAACAGTATCGAGAATAGCCGGAACACGATCCTGATGGTAGGCTATTGTGAGCCTCATTCACTAGGAGGCAGGTTGATGGCCGGGGCAAAAGAGGTTAACATCTTCGGTGTTCACCATGAGGTACATGCCGAAGTGGGCAGCATCCGGAGTATGAGCGCACATGGCGATTATGAGGATCTAAGCCAGTTCCTGGCCTGCCAGGATCCCAAACTGGTAAAAAAACTGTTCATTGTTCATGGAGAATATGAGGTGCAGCAGGCATTTAAAGAACGGTTGATCAGAAAAGGGTTCTCCGATGTAGAGATCCCGGAATTACATTATGAGATCGGATTGCCCTGAACAAAATCGCCTTGAACCGGCTTGGAGCCCTGATTTCCCTAACCATCAAAACAAGCTTATGCAACGCTGTCTTCTCGTGCTCTTTTTCCTGCCCCTGGTTATAAAAGCACAGACCCTTCCAGGTATTGAAGAAAAAACAAAGGGTCTTAAAGCTTATCCTGGTTTTTTCAATTTTTATTGGGACGGGCGGGCAGGAAAAATATGGATGGAGATCGACAAGCTGGATTCCGAGGTGTTATATCAACCTTCCTTGTCTGCCGGGCTGGGATCCAATGATGTCGGGCTGGACAGGGGAATCCTGGGATCGGCCGCCGTGGTTTCTTTTAACCGTGTCGGCAATAAAGTATTGATGATACAACCCAATTACGATTTTCGGGCGGTCACCCGCGATCCCGGCGAAAAAAGGGCGGTGGAACAATCTTTTGCCAGATCTGCTTTATGGGGTTTCGTGGTCGAAGCCGAGAGCAAAGGCGCCGTACTGGTTGATGCAACCAGTTTCCTGATGAGTGATGTGATGCAGATCGCCGCCCGACTGAAGACATCCAAACAGGGAAATTATACGATAGATCTTTCCCGCAGCGCTCTTTATTTCCAAGGCACCCGGAACTTCCCGCTCAATACGGAATTGGAGACGACCATGACCTTTGTCAGTAATGATAACGAGCCGGGAGATTTTGTCAGGTCTGTAACACCTTCAGCAAGTTCCATTACCCTCCGGGTACATCACTCTTTCGTTCAATTACCCGATAATAAATACCAACCCCGGGAATTCGATCCCCGGTCCGGTTATTATGGCGTCTCTTTTTTCGATTACAGTACGCCGGTATATGAACCGATCCAGAAACAATTTATCGCCAGGCATCGCCTGCAGAAAAAAGACTCATCGGCCGCTCTTGGCGAGCCGGTAAAACCGATCGTCTATTACCTGGACAACGGTACGCCGGAACCTATCCGGAGTGCTTTGCTGGAAGGCGCCCGTTGGTGGGGACAGGCCTTTGAAGCAGCCGGTTTCAAAAATGCATTCCGTGTTGAAATATTGCCGGATTCGGCAGATCCCATGGATCTTCGTTATAACATGATCAATTGGGTGCACCGGTCCACCCGGGGTTGGTCCTATGGAGCCTCTGTGGTCGATCCGCGGACAGGAGAAATTATCAAGGGGAATGTGACCCTGGGATCCCTTCGGGTAAGGCAGGATTACCTGATTGCCTCAGGATTGCTGGCTCCTTATGTTAACGGGCAGATCCCAACGGATAATCCTATGTTAAAAATGGCTTTGGATAGATTAAAACACCTGGCCGCTCATGAGGTGGGGCATACGCTTGGGCTCATGCATAATTATATTGCCAGTGCCCAGGACAGGGCCAGTGTCATGGATTATCCTCATCCTTTGCTGAGCCTGGATGGTAAAGGCAATGTCGATCTTTCCAACGCCTATACCCATGAGATCGGGGATTGGGATAAGGTGACCATTGCTTATGGCTATTCAGAATTCCAACAGGGCATCGATGAAAAAAAAGCTTTGAATAAGATCATAACTGATGCAGCGCAAAAAGGGTTGACCTTTATTTCCGACAGGGATGCCAGGGATCCCGGAGGTCTGCATCCGAATGCACACTTGTGGGATAATGGGAAAGACCCGGTGACCGGTTTGCAGGAACTGATGAAGATCAGGACAAAGGCTTTGGCACAGTTCGGAGAAAATAATATCCGGCAGGGCACTTCGATGGCCATGCTGGAGGATGTACTGGTCCCGGTTTATTTAATGCACCGGTATCAATTGGAAGCAGTTACAAAAACCGTTGGGGGACAGTACTATTCTTATGCGGTGCGCGGCGATGGACAGCTGATAACCCGTTCCATTAGCCGCGAAGAACAATTACGCGCCCTGGAATCCGTGGCGGATTGTATGGATCCGGCCATACTAGCCTTACCGGACGGCATTGTCCGGCTCATCCCTCCGCGGCCGGCAGGTTATGAATATACGCCGGAGTTGTTCAACCATCGTACCGGCCTGGGTTTTGATCCGCTGGGAGCGGCGGAGGCGGCTTCGGATCTGGGTTTGTCCTTCTTATTCAATACGGACCGTTTGAACCGGATGGCAGAATTTCAGGCGACAAACAATGGTCTTGGAATAGGAGAAATGACCGATCTGTTGGTAACCAGAACCTGGAAAGCACCCCGTCTGCAAGGGTTGCCCGAACTAATCCGGCAGCAGAACGGACAACTATTACTTACCTACCTGCTGGCGGCTTCGGTAAATGATAAAGCTTCTTTTGCAACGAAGGCTCAACTAATGAGTGCGCTGGATAACCTGAAGACATATATACAACATAAAAGATTCGAAAAAGACGGCAAAAGCGACAAGACTGATAAAGCAGACAAGAGCGGGGGGTACGATAAAGCCGGGAAAAATAAATCGAACGATGAAGACGGCAATCTCCTGCTGGCCCTGGAAAGGATGAAAGATCCTTCCAAGGCCAGGGCGACGGTCCATCCGATCGTTATCCCCCCTGGTGCGCCGATCGGATGTGACGGGGAGTAATTAAATACTTCGGGTAATTAGTAATTCGATTACGACTATTCCAGCACCACTTCGGGCTTCCTGATCTCTGCAGAAGAAGGCGGGAAGGGGCCGGCAGGTTTGTTCATAACATATTTATTGACGTTATACATCATGAGGGCGCAGACCAGAAATGCTCCAACGGTCACGTAGCCTAATGTGTCATAATGGACCAGTAAACCGGCTGCATTTTGTGAAATGATCCAGCCTCCCACGATGGAGGCTATGCCGCCCCCTAATTGCTGAACCGAACCATTGATACTCATAAAGGCTCCCCGGTCCTTCATATCCGGAACGGCCGAAACGAGTGCCTGTGTAGGGATCATCCGGCTAAAGACAGCCGTATACATAAGTGTATTCACCACGACTACCTCCCATAAAGGAATGACGGTAAGATTGGTAAGGATGACCACCAGAACGGCCGCCAAGGCGCTTCCGATCAGCATCATCCGGTATTTGCCCACACGGTCGCTCCATTTGCCGATAAGAGGCCCCGTAAAAAGTCCGACAACCCCTGATGCGGCAAATACGATCCACAGATGTTGTTCATCGACCCCTACATTACGGACAAGGAATGCACTGGAATAAGGCATCATCATAAAACCGCCGGTTGAAAGAAAGGCCGTTACCAGGAAAGCACGGATATATCTGCCTTGTGAGGCCGTCCTGACCAGGTGAAGCAATGGGTTCTGCGCTGCTCCTCCTCCCTTCAGATGTCCGACTACTGGTTTCATATAACGGAGGATGGCAATACCCGTTAACAGGCAGAAAACGACGATCATCAGGAATGGTGCATGCCATCCGAATTGATTCGCCAAAACCAATCCGATAGGTAAGCCTGCCACCTGGGCCACGGAAAAGGACATTTGCACATAACCCATTACACGGCCGCGGGTTTCCAGGGAAAACAGGTCACTGATAATCGCCATATTGGTAGCAAACAATACACCGCCGAAGACGCCGGTGATCATGCGGGCATATAATAAAAAGTGATAGTCAGGAGCTATTCCGCATAACAAAGTGCCGATGATAAAACCGATGTAAAAGAATAGCAGCATTTTTTTCCGGTCGAACTTATCGGCAAAACCTGCTGTGAGGATACCGGCAATACCTGCACTAAAAGCGTAGGCAGAAACGACCAGCCCAAACCGGGAAGGCGTAATATGAAGGGTGCGGATAAGCGTAGCTCCCAGGGGAGCTATTACCATAAAGTCCAATATTACCGTGAACTGTAATATGGAAATAAGGGCTATCATAAACACCTGATAGCGGGTAAAAACTTTGGTCTGATTGGCGGGTGGAGCGTCTGATCTGGTCATTGAATGATTCTTAAGTTAATGTATTAATCTGTTAGTTCTTCGCATGTAAATCCTGCCTGCAGAATTATATCTTCAATTTCCCGGGCATTAAGGCCGGTCGTTACCACCCTTAATACATGATCGCAATCGGCATAATCGATAGTCCATTGAATGATGTCTTCCATTGCATCCAGTAACGGCCGGACAAATATGCCCATTGCCGGTAAAAGGATATTTGTTTTAAAGACCAGTACCTGCCGGGAATCCATCGCAGGAGCTTGTTGGAATGTTTGTTTGGTTGTTGTTTGGTTCATAGTTAACAAGTTTCAGGTTAAGCTTTCGGATTTTGTATACGTTATCAGGCATGCTGTATTCGGATTTGACTTTTCCGGGCAAGCTTTATCCGGGTAGACGATTGGGTGCTTTTTTTATTTTAGACGTAACGTATTATTCTTAGATTTATTTAAATGAATATTCATTTACTTAAGATGGCAAAAAAAATCAAGGCATTAAGATCAGGGCTCCAGGATCAAACCACCAGGATCAAACCACCAAGATCAAACCACCAAGATCAAACCACCAAGATCAAGAAATCAGGATCAAGGTATCATGATCATGGCTTTAAAGCTTTTAATACAAGCGCCAGGGTCTGCATCAGCATTTCGTTGGTCAATGCAAATTTTTCTCCGGCCATATTCACGCCTGCTTTATGAAATCTTACCAGGTTCATCAGGGGCGCGAACGCGACAGACCAATACACTTCCAGCGGCATACTGACTAATTCCTTATTCTCAATGGCCTTATTATGAAACCGGTGCATGACTTCCCCGAAATGTTTGCCGAACATTTTGACCGATTTTACTTTTAAAGGGTTGAACCAAAAATGTTCCATAAAATGGGCTTTATCCGGGTTATCGATCACGTAACTAGCCCTGCTTTTCCACTGCGTGGCGAGTCCGGTGGCGAAATCCATTTCCGGATCGAACCCCTTTAAAATATGAGCAAAATATTTTTCACATTCCAGTTTGTAAAGCTCAAGGATCAGTGCTTCCTTATCCTTGAAATAAATATAAATAGTGGCGGGAGAAACGCCTGCGGCCTTCGCCAGTTTTTGCATACTGAGTCCTTCAAAACCGTGTTGAACGATCATGTCCAAGGCTTTTTTCAATAGCGCGTCTACCTTATTTTCATCTCTATTACGCATACATGGAACACTGATTTCGATCTGTAATATTAAGAAACAAAAATAAGTGAATGTTCATTCATTTAAAAGAAAAACGCAAACCTTTTTTCTTAAAACTTAAAATTATTTGATAATCAACAGATATGTAACAGATAAACAACTGACAATCAACTGACAAACAAGTAATAATTATTAGCCTATTCAAAGGTAGCTTGCCCTTCAATTTTACGATAGGGGTATCTGAAGAAATTACTGATCAGGGTATTAAACTGATCTTTTTTAAAGATAGGGGTGGAATGGCCGGATTCGGGAATGATCCATAAGTAGGACCGGGGGATATGCTCGGCTATCAGCAAGGTATGACGGGGCAGGATCACATCATGATCGCCTCCGATCACCAGCGTTGGACATTTTATGGTATGTAATTGCTCCAGGGTTATATGTGGTTCGTACAGATCCAGGTCGGAGAGTTTTAATTGATTTTTGATGGCAGGAGTCTGTTTTTGTTTGCGCAGATTTTCACTTCCCTGTTTGATGCCTTCAAAGCAAAAAGGAGTGAGTGCAGTGGTATCGGGCCATAGGTTTGCGCCGGTAATAGCCAGTTTGTATACTTTCTCAGGATGCCGGATGGCGAGCAAAAGACCATTTATCCCTCCATCGCTCCAGCCGATGACAAATGCACTGTCCAAATGCAGCGAATCCAATAAAGCATTAAAATCGTCCGCCATCATTTCAAAGGTCAGCGAATCCCCTGCATCTGTGGATTTACCTTGTGCCCGGCTATCGACAGCGATCACTTTATATTTCGCTGAAAAATAGGGAATCTGGTTGGTGAAATTACCGATGGATCCCCCGTTACCATGTATGAATAACAAGGGCTTGCCCTGACCATATACCTCATAATACAATTTACATCCCCGGGTATCGAGATAATGGCCTGCATTCTTATCATTTCCCGGACGGAACTGGGCATTTGTGTTTTGAAATACAAACAACATCAATAAGAAAGACAATATGCGAATGCCCATATGAACAGTGTTTTAAGGGCGGGAAGATAATACTTTTAGTGATCCCCCGGCCCCTTCCGGATTCGCGGAGCGCTCATTTTAGAGGATCGGGTATGAGCGCCTTCCCCCGTATTACCCGAGGGTACTTCCGTTCCGGAGGCATCTGTTGCTTTCGCGGTTCCTGATGGTTTGCGACGTTTCAGCATCTTTAACTGGCCCCGGTGCCGGGTAGGCACCTCGTCACCCAATAATTTACCCCAGGGTTTTAATTCCGGGATCCTGTCAAAAACAATTTTTAACACACCGATGAATGGAATGGATAAGAACATTCCGGAGATCCCCCATACCGCCCCTCCCAGCAGGACACTAACTATGGAAATCAGCGCATTGATCTTTACTTTGGAGGAAACGATATAGGGAACCAAAAAATGGTTATCGACGAATTGGATTACGATATAGGCAATGATAATTCCCAATTGGGTATGAAAGCCATCCTTGGTTACCGTAGCAATAATAACCGGTAAAATGACGGCGATAATTCCACCGATAAACGGAAGCATGTTCAGGATGGCACCAAGCACCCCTAAAAGAATAGCGTATTTGACTCCCAGGATCATGAGGGCGATCGTATTCAGTGTAGCCACGATCAGCCCTTCCAATAAAAGACCGAACATATAACTCTGGACCGCTTTGCGGGCCTGAACGAGCACGGTACTGACTTCTTTTTCATTTTCTTCTGCGAAGATCTCGTACAGGAAGTTGACGATAAGTATTTTGTAATAAAGGAAAAGAAAGGTATAGACCGGAAGAAGGAAGATCATGGAGAGGGTCCCTAAAACCGTTCCCAGGGTTTGGCCGATCAGCGGCTTCAGACTTGTTTCGGCCTCATTGATGTACTGGTTTTGTTTTTGAATGGATATACCCATATCCTTGTTGACATTCTGTTGCAGATGCGATAATAATTGAGTTCCCTTTTTCTGTAATAAAGGGAACTGGTCCGTAAAGCTCGCCATTTGCATCCCCAGAAAATACCCTATTCCTAAAATAACAATGGCTGCGATAACCAGCGACAATATAATCGCAGAAACCTTGGGTATTTTCCATCTCTCCAAACGGTTGGTCAGAGGATTAAGCAACATGGCGAGGAAAAGCGCAAAACAAAGCGGAATGAAAATTTCCCGGAGACAATACAGCGTATAGGAAAATAGCATCAAACCGAAAAGAATGACGGTACTTCTTAAATAAAAAGGATATTTCTTGAGCATAGATTGGGTATGTTCTCCTATCATATATGCTTCTTACGTGCCGGATTTTAGGACAAGGCTAGTTTCCCCTTATGACAAGGCTGGTTTCCTCAATAAATAACCCGGGAGTTGAGTAGAATGGCCGTTTGTATGCTTCGGACAGGCGCAATTTATAATTCGCCCAACTTCTTTATTTCCCACTATGAGGACAATATTCCTCAAATAGCGCTATTCTACTTATTTTTAATCCATGGATTCACCCGCTGCATCGATCTCTCCCAAAAGCCGCAAACTCCGGCCTTTGCAATTGGCTGCCATAATTTTCCTAACCGTTTCAGGCGGCCCTTATGGGCTTGAATCCCTGTTTTCCTATGTGGGCGATCATGGCGCTTTGTTATTGCTGATCATTACCCCCATCTTATGGGACATACCAACTATTCTTACGGTTTTGGAACTAAATAGTCTGATGCCGGTAACCGGCGGTTATTACCAATGGGTGAAACATGCACTGGGCATTCGATGGGCTTTTTATGAAGGTTGGTGGACCTGGTTCTATACTTTTGTGGATCTGGCCATTTATCCGGTGCTCTTTGTGGGCTATGCGGCTTTCTTTATTCCTGAAATAGCCCTTTATAAAGTTCCTGTCTGTCTTTTAATTATCTGGTCTTCAGCACTGTTGAATATCCTGGGTATCGTGCCGGTCGGGAGAGCCTCGCTTGTTCTGGGGGTTATGGTCCTTATTCCTTTTGTCGTTCTTTTCCTGGTTATCCTGACCAGCCATTCCGGGCATGTATCCATACCTACTCCCTCCCTGAAAGGATTGGGATTTTCATCCATCTCTCTGGGCCTTTATACGGTGATGTGGAATTTTATCGGATGGGACAATGCAACTACTTATGCCGGAGAGGTGGCAAAACCCATACGTTCTTACCTGGTTTCCATCTGTATCGCTTTTGTACTGATCGTGCTGGTCTACATCCTGGCAGCTCTTGCGGTTCATCAATCGGGAATCGACCCGCTTGTCCTGAGTAATGGCGGTTTTCCAGTCCTTGGGGTCCTGGCGGGAGGTCGCTGGCTGGGTATCCTGCTTGCGGCTGGCGGGATGGCGAGTACCATGGGTCTTTATTCGGCAGTGTTATTGTCCGTTTCGAGGGTTCCCCAGGTGATGGCAGACGATAATCTGCTGCCTGCCAAACTATGTACCCTGCATTCCAGGTACAATACCCCATATATTTCAATTATTACCTCTTCCATTATTGTCAGTATCCTGATCCTTTGGACCTTTTCAGACCTGGTGATCATGGATATCATGTTGTACGGGGCAGGTCTTTTATTGGAATTCGTCGCCCTCCTTATGCTTCGTATCAAAGAGCCATTGAGCCACCGGCCTTTTAAAATACCCCTGAATACAACGGGTCTTTTCTTAATGATACTCCTGCCAATGGGGGTTTATATAGTTGCTTTATCAGGAGCCGTTTATTCTTCGGATAAAATGGGAATGCCGGTCTTTATTGCCCTGGGCATGCTCATTTCCGCCGAATTTGTATGGCGTCTTTTGTTATGGAGGAACCCCGGTCTGGCTACGGTAAAAACACTGAAATAGTCTTGCTGCTGCTGCGAAAACGTTGTCGAAGCTGCTGTGGGTAATCCGTATCTTTAAATAAAATAAAAAAAATGGCTAAACCACTGATTGCTGCCAAAACCGATCCACGGTCTGCTGCTTTTTCCAACCTGAATATCGATCCATCGCATCGGGCCATTTTGTGCCTGGATGGCGGCGGAATGCGTGGAATACTTACCATTCAATTATTAAAACAATTAGAGGCTGCGGCGGGAATACCCTGTTTCGATCTGTTCGACATGGTGGCCGGAACTTCTACCGGGGCGATCATTGCCGGATTGATCACTACAGGTCATACTGCAATAGAGATCGAGGATCTGTATGAAAAACTGGTAACCCAGGTTTTCGATCACCGGCTTTTAGGAAACAGGTTCGTTAATCCTCCTGCTTTTGATAAAGAGAAGTACCGGAAATTATTGCATGAAACCGTGGGTGATATTTCCCTGGTGCAAGCTTGTAAGGTAAAGGATATCGATCTGATGATCACTTCCAAAGACATTTCTGCAGCCGAGGAAACTTTCTTCTCTTGTTTCAAGCAGGGTGACGGAAGTTTCTATGGCACTTACAAGGATGTTTTATTGCGTTCGGTAATGGAAGCCACGATGTCGGCGCCCACCTATTTTTATCCCCTGGAAAGGTTTGTCGACGGTGGCACCACAACCTATAACAATCCGAGTCTTGCCGCCTTTATGGAAGCGGTCTCCTATAGTACTCCGGGGAGGAATACACAATCGCCGGATTATCCCATCTCAAAGATTACGATCTTTAGTTTCGGGACCGGTATTTCCAGACAGTTTATCAAACCTGCTTCTACCATCAATCCCCATGGGATCGATATTGCTTTTTGGGTGAATTGGTTAATGACAGAAATGGGACAGGATGCCAGCGCCATGCAGGTGGATACCTTCCGTTCGCCAATGATAAAAAACCTGGTCGATTTCAGGAGGTTTCAGATTTCCCTTGACCCTGCCTCCATTCAAAAGTTACCGAACACCGATACCCTGGATGAAAATAAATACCAGACCAAATGGCTCCGGGATATTGGGGAGGATATTTTAGGCAATATCGATATGGCGGATGTTACCCGTTTCGATCTGATGAAGGTGATCGGTCAGCAGATGGGTCAATATATTATGGATACCGGCAACAAATTCCAGTCCGATCTTTCCGTTAATAACCGGGACACCTTAGTGTCGGCATTTGGAGATGTAACCCGGATACAGAAACAAATGAGCAATCCTCAATGGCTCGATGCGTTCAAGGCCTGAGATGGCAGGTTTAATGCGTGAAGTCAAAGCATTTTAATGGGCTGATTTTACCGGGATATATTTTTTTTGCTGAACATCTTTATCGGGAACAGTGAAAACACTTTTGTCAATGGGGTTCTGACTGATGGTGGTGGCGGTATAACTTATCGTCCCTTTTTTATATTTATATTCATATTGTAATACCAGACCTGGAATTCCTGAAAAGGCAGGTTCTGCTACAGATAATCCTTCCGGCTGGATGGCTGGAGTGTACCAGGCGGTGATCGTTTCGCCCGTTTTGAGGGTAATGATCGCTTTTTTGCAGGAATAATTTAAAAGTTTTGTGGTGTCATTTGTTAAATGACAGGATTGGCCGTCATATTTTTGATTGTATCCTTTCCATTGTTCGGGTGTCAGGGAATACTTATATTTTTCTTTTCCAGATTCTTTTACCAGGGTAACTATTCCGACTCCCTTTTCTTTCTGAAGAATAAAAATACTCTCCATACGCATAAGGCTGACCAGACGCAGCCTTATCTGGTCATTACTGATGAAGACGGTCTTTACTCCTCCATTATAAGTTTCCCCGAAGCCGGTATTGCTCCTTTTTGATTTAAGGGAGATAGCATAAGAAACGGTAAGATCCCTTTCGTTTACAGATAGCGAGGAAGACATCTTCGGGGAGACTGGTTTTCCTTCCGTAAAAGAAAGAGTAAGGACGGCTAAAATACTATACAGGAACCGCGGTATCGACATAAGTTGTGGGGATCATTTAAAAAGCTGATCATTTAAAAATGAATCTGGCCAGATCGATAGGGTCCAGCGGATTATACCCGGACGTCTGATCAAAATGCTCCATATCCTTTTTCTTCCAATCTTCCAGTCTTGACCTGGTTTTTCGGGCTTTGCGGGTAGGCTTGCCGCCGGATCTGACCTGGTACATTTCTTTCATCGTTGCCGCCATCGCCCTGGAAATAACAACATTCGTATATTGATCGACATGAATTTTCAGATCCCTGGTCTCCGTACCGGTTAAAAATACCGGGATGTCCTCATAGCTGAAACTGGCGAAGGTAACCAGGAGATCGTTATCAACTACCGGGATGCCCTGTCCCTGTAGACTAAAAGAAGTAAATGGTTTGATCTTTACCGTTTTTGAACCAGAGAAACCGTTATTGTTTTCGTTATTGGAATCCCGGGAGGAAGAATTCATTGCCATTTTATTTTCGGAAGCGCTGTCTTTATTATCAGCACCCTGATTAGCTCCATCCTGATTTGGTGCGGCAGACAAGGGCTTATTGGAAAGCGGGGCGTTTGTTTTGTTGGTTGTAGCCAGGGGATTGGACGATGGTAAATGACTTGTCCGGTAAATCAGCCAGACACCAACGGCAAAGATCAAACAGGCAGCAATAGCCCGGTAAGGATATATTGAAACAATTTTAAGCAATGACCTTTTTAAATTGCTTTTCTCCCCGATCTTGTTTTCAATAGATGCCCGGATAAAAGCAGGCGGCGCTATTTCCAATTGGCCGACCCTTTCGATAGATCCCTGTTGGTCATTTTTAAGCGCATTGCGCAGACCCGCGACTACTTCCGGGGGAGGAGGCAGCTCGTAATCCTGCAGACGGCGTAATATGTCAAATGGTTGACTCATTAGTTATCACTTAATATTTTTTGTAACAAAACACGTGCCCTGAACAATTGCGATCTGCTACCTTCCTCAGAAATATTAAGCATTTCACCTATTTCCTTGTGATTAAAACCTTCGATAAGATATAAATTTATTACCGTACGGTATCCGTCCGGCAAACGCCGGATGGATTTCATCAGGTCTTCATTCGTTAATTTATCATAACCGGAAAGATCCCCGGAAGCGACCTCCATTTCTTCGGGGATAGCCGAAAACAGGATCTTCCTTTTTTTAATAAAATCAATACATATCCCTACAAAAATTTTGCGGGCCCAGCCTTCGAAGGACCCTTCTCCCCGGAAACCGGAAAGGTTCCGGTAAAGTTTGACAAATCCTTCCTGGAACCAATCATTCGCATCATTGGCATTTCCGGCATAACGCAAACATAAACTATACATCTTGCCGGCTATTGCATCGTAAATCTGTTGGAAGGATTGATTGTCCCCACCGGATGCCTTCTTTGTCAA
>NZ_JBTLQH010000068.1:0-24518 GCF_054461575.1 Flavitalea flava | reverse complement strand
AAAATCCTGTACCATTGTTGCCGAAAACGCTGCATTCATACTTGCCGAAAACTCTGCATTGTTAGTTGCCGATTACAATTGATCAAAAAATTATTTTATTTGATGCCAAAATTCTTAACATGATTAAATTTCGCACCTAACTGATTTAAATATCCGGTTTGAACAGAGATTTGCAACAAACACTGTGTATGATTTTCCTACAAGCCGCCTTGAATGGCGACCGTCATCATCCGGCAGTTCCTAAAACGGCCGATAAAATCGCGAAAGATGCCAAAGCAGCGATCGATGCTGGTGCGCACTCGATACATGTTCATGCCTTTGATAACAATGAGAAAGAAACATTAGATAGCATGTCATGTGCTCGGTTGTTGATAGCAATTCGGCAGTTATGTCCGGGAATTTCCGTGTCGCTAACGACTTCTGCAACAATTGAACCTGACCCTGATAAACGTCTGACCATTGTCAAAGCCTGGACGGAATTTCCAGATCTCGTTACTGTAAATCAAGGTGAAGAAGGCATCATCGAATTAAGCGATTGGTTGATCTCACGTGGCGTTGAGATAGAGGCAGGATTGCTCAGCGTTGACGATGCCAGGAAGTTCATTACTTCGCCCATTCGCAATAAATGTCGGCGTGTACTCATTGAACCTTTAGACACTGATCCGAACGAGGCACTGCGCAACGCTGCAATGATGGAAGAAATAGTTCTTAACGCCGGCATCATCCATGAGCAAGTTCATCATGGCTATGACATTGCATGCTGGGCGGTCAATAGGCGAGCGATCAATAGGGGACATGGTATTCGCACCGGTCTAGAAGATATTGCAGTTCTTCCTAATGGCCTTCCCGCTGAAAGCAATGCGCAGCTAGTGCTGACCGCAATGTTAATGATCAGTGGAGAAATAAGTTAGTGTGCACAATACTGTGGCTTGCAAGCTGAATCAAAAGTCCATTCTAACGTGTATTTTAAATAATTTACCTATCTAATCTCGTTTGTATGTATAACAGCAAATCAGTTAACAAGGTCACCTGTAAGTTTCCCTTGTTTTAAGCCCAATGGAGATGGAATTTCTAATAAAAAAGCCTTCCCTTCGAATGAATCTGAAGGCTTTCCTGTGGAATCCGCTTCCCAAAATTGTTGAAATGGGCAACTTCTTGCGGATAATTGACTTGCGGAGAGGGAGGGATTACTTCCGCTTCGCTTCAGTGATCCCCGAAAGGGGAGGCTTCAGACTAATTATTGAGGTTGCCGCACTACGTGCGCCATTTTTCATTCCCGTCCACTTTGGCGAGTAAACTCGCCACGTTCCCGGAAACGAAAAATGCTTCCGGCAAAGCCGGAAGCACCTCAATAATTAATCTGGCGGAGAGGGAGGGATTCGAACCCTCGATACAAGTTTAAGCTCGTATAACGGTTTAGCAAACCGGCCCTTTCGGCCACTCAGGCACCTCTCCGTATGAATTTCGAACTGAACACCGTTCACGAACTTCGTGCTGAACACTGTTAAGCCCTCGTTCCTACCCTTCGCTAGGCTCGGGTACATTCGTCACCTTCGTCTTTCTTTTCGAAGGGGATGCAAAAATAAAGATAAATTCCCTTTGAACCCAAAATGCCAGGTCTTTTTTTATAATCCATTTGTAACCATCGGTATTAAGGCCCCAAAATGCAAAAGACCCAAGCCGGTAAAGCCGGAATGGGTCTTTTGCATATAAATAATTAGTTTTTTCTGTTTGGCAAGGGTTTTCACCCTGGGACGGCAGGCTTACATAGCCGCCAACTGCACTTTTTGCTGTAATTCCATCACATTCTCGCGGAAAAGACTGTCGGTATCCATCAGATCCTTTACGGTCTGGCAGGAGTGGATGACCGTGGTATGGTCCCGTCCTCCGAAATGTTCTCCGATCGTCTTCAGGGAATTTTTGGTAAAAGCTTTGGCAAGGAACATAGTGATTTGCCTGGCCTGCACGATTTCTCTTTTGCGGGTCTTTTGCAGCAATTTGTCATATGACACATCGAAATATTCACAAACCATGCGTTGAATAGTCTCAATGGTGATCTCCTTACTGCTGGTTTTCACAAAATTACGGAGTACTTTTTTGGCCAATTCCAGATCAATTTCCCTCTTATTGAGCGAAGATTGTGCCAAAAGTGAGATCAGTGCGCCTTCCAGCTCCCGCACATTGCTGTTAATATTATAAGCCAGATACTTTACGACTTCCTTTGGCATCTCTAGCCCGTCGTTCTTCATCTTTCTTTCCAGGATCTCTATACGGGTGTCATAATCAGGCACTTGCAGATCGGCACTCAAACCCCAGCGGAAACGGCTTAATAGTCTCTCCTGTACGCCTTCCAGGTCTTTGGGAGGTTTGTCGGAAGAAAGGATCAGCTGCTTGCCGGACTGGTGTAAATGGTTGAAGATCGCGAAAAAGGCATCCTGTGATTTTTCAGCCCGGTTAAAGAACTGCACATCATCTATGATCAGGACATCCACCAACTGATAAAAATGGATAAAATCATTGATGGCATTATTGCGGCTATGATCGACGAACTGATTGATAAATTTTTCGGAGCTTACATATAATACTACCTTATTCTGATGGAGACGTTTGACTTCGTTTCCGATGGCCTGGGCCAAATGTGTTTTACCCAACCCAACTCCGCCATATATAACCAGGGGATTAAAAGAATTGGCTCCTGGTTTTTCGGCCACGGTTTTACCTGCGCGACGGGCAACACGGTTGCAATCGCCTTCGATAAAAGAATCAAACGTATGTATAGGGTTAAGTTGTGCATCGATCTGCATTTTCTTTAACCCCGGAATGACGAAGGGATTCTTAACAGGATTATTTATGATAAGTGGGAAATCCATTTCGTTATTAGAAAAAGTTTTATAACCATGTGCCGGCACATCCATCGTCAACGGTTTGTTCTGATGATTTCCACTGTCCACCATAATACGATATTCCAGTCTCGCATCTTTCCCCAACAAGCGCCGTAACGTCTTTGCCAATAAATTTACATAATGTTCTTCCAGGTATTCATAAAAGAACTGGCTGGGTACCTGAATCACCAAAATATTGCTTTTCAACTCGACAGGCCTGATCGGTTCGAACCACGTTTTATAATGCTGCCACTCTACGATGTCCTTGATTATTTCCAAGCAATTGATCCATACTTTTTCAAACGTTTTTGCCATTATACAGTAACCAATTTTTATGCCGATTTAAGAATTGTACTTTCTCAATTTTTCTACAAGGAATTGGATTCTAAAAAAGTTGCGCAGGGCGGCGAATATCAAAACTTTTTGTTGAATAAAAAATTTTTTATTCACTTCTTTTTTTCCTTTTAAATACAGTCCGTGTCCACAGTGATCTTTACCTATTTTTTTTTCCAAAACTCGCAACCAGCCTAAGAAAGACAAGACCTGTCAAAAATAATGCCCTACCGATTTCAGAACCTTTAAATCTTTAAAAAACCCCTTTTACTAAGACTTATACACATTCGTTCACATGCGGAACCGATTGCATTACAACCTCCCCAAGGGGCATTGAACAACAATTAAGGGATCCAGCATTCCAGAGTGGTTGACCTTGACAGGGTAGTTTGGGTGTACTTTGTAAGAAGAAAGAATACATAAGCTTCGAGGTGAACGAACCTTTCTTCATATAAGTAGAGTTTTTTGAGAAGTAAATGAAGATAACAAATAATTTGATTTTGTTTTGATATCCCTGAACTTTTTTTCAAAAAATGAGCAGGATATTTTTTGGGTATTTATTTGCCCAAAAAAAATATTTTATTCAGGGAAAGTGGGTAGTCAAACTAACCAGGGTAACCTCCTGTTTATAAATGACATACTCTCATAAATCGCTTTTTGTTATGGACTATTCTTTCCGACACGCACGAGATAATTACACTATCTTTGCCCTCCTTTAGTTTTTTTACGTTTTTAGGTTAACTGCCTGACACGATGAGACAAACCATTCAATTAAAATTACTTCCGGCACAGGCCTCCGATAACGGATCCATTCGGGAACATGCAGCCCAGGCTGCTGGCTGTCCTTTAACAGATATCACTGGTTTTGATCTGCTCAAAAGATCCATCGACGCCCGCGGCAGGCAACCTCATATCATACTCACCGTTCACGTATATATACGTGAACCTTACCAGGCACCGATCCTACAACATATTTCTTTTCCCGATGTATCAAAGTCGGAAAAAAAAGTCATTATCATTGGTGCCGGTCCTGCCGGGTTATTTGCTGCCCTTAAACTGATCGAAAAAGGCATTCGCCCTATCCTGCTGGAAAGAGGGAAAGACATTCGGTCCCGGCGAAGGGATCTTGCCCTCCTTAATAAGGAAGGGATTATCAACCCCGAAAGCAATTATTGTTTCGGAGAGGGCGGTGCTGGAACCTACAGCGATGGTAAATTATATACCCGAAGCAATAAGAGGGGAGACATTCAACGGATACTTAACCTCTTCGTCCAATTCGGAGCCGATCATTCTATCCTGATTGACGCCCATCCGCATATTGGGACCAATAAACTGCCAGGGATCATTCAGGCCATGCGTCAACAGATCCTGGATAGCGGCGGTCTTTTCCTTTTTGAAAAGAAAGCGGTAGACTTTGTATTACAATCGGACCGTATTCAAAAGGTGGTTACCGCGGATGGGGAGATTTTCGAAGGAGAAGCCATCATTTTGGCAACAGGCCATTCCGCCAGGGATATCTTTCATCTGCTTCATCGGAAAGAAATAGAGATCAGCGCCAAACCTTTCGCTTTGGGTGTACGCATAGAACACCCCCAGCAATTGATCGACAGCCTTCAATATCATTGTCCGGTCAGGGGAAACGACCTGCCTCCTGCTTCCTATAGTTTGGTGGAACAAATTGACCGGAAAGGGGTATTTTCCTTTTGTATGTGTCCAGGCGGTATCATTGCCCCTGCCTCTACCGCCGATGGCGAACTGGTGGTCAATGGCTGGTCTCCCTCAAAAAGAAATAATCCTTATGCCAATTCCGGGATTGTGGTCAGCGTGGAGGAAAATGAAATGAAAGCCTTCAGTGAACATGGACCGCTGGCCGCTCTTTATTTCCAGCAAAGCGTAGAACAAAAAGCCTTTCAATTGGGGGGAGGAAAATTCGTAGCCCCGGCTCAACGGATGGCTGATTTTGTGGCCAAAAAGATATCCTCCAGCCTGCCATCCTGTTCCTATTTACCGGGACTTCAGAGCGCTCCCTTGGGAGAGGTGTTGCCCCCCTTCGTATACCATGCCCTCCGCCAGGGTTTTACCGCATTCGGAAAAAAGATGAAAGGCTATTTTACGAATGAAGCCGTAATTGTGGCTACAGAATCACGTACATCCTCTCCCGTACGTATTCCCCGGGACCCCATTACGCTCCAGCATCCGCAAATAAAAAATCTCTACCCCTGCGGGGAAGGCGCCGGCTATGCCGGAGGAATCGTGAGTGCCGCGATGGATGGAGAAAGAGTAGTGGACGCTTTGCAGCTGTAAGATCAGGCTTATTAATCGGTCTTGCAGCTTATTGCAGTTTTACTGTTCTGGCGATCAATAATTTTTTTTCTATTAATTTACATTTCCGATAGTCCTTGAATTCTGCCTTGCATGCCTTTTGTTCTTTTTTCTCCAAAGGAGCGTTCAGCAGGCTGTTAAGATCAGGCTTGCCGGCATCGACCCAGGCCGTGTACCAGAAATCGGAGATCGTACCGGCAGATCCGAGCAATTGTTCATTGATCGTTTCCCCCAGCGCTGCACCATAGGCTATTGCAAAAGCAGGCGTATAAACCCGCGTTTGTTTGCCATAACGCGTTTCGATATGAAATTTGGCAGAGTCGGCAAATTGTCCGGATATTTCTTTCTCCTTATTAAATACGTCCGAAAGAAGGGATTGTGTATGCCGGATAACGCTCCAAATAGAGAATGCCGGATCGGGCAGATAACGGGCTTTATGTCTGTCATGCAACAGGTAATGCTCCAGTTCCAGGTCAGGAACGGTGGATTCCCATAAGGAGTGCAGCCCTTTCTGCCCGGTCAGTTGTCCGTCATAATTAATAGAGACATGCAAAGGGACATGTGCGTCTCCAATATAATGGCCCAATTCGGTCGCGTAATATACGATACTATCCCGGTCCCTCATACGCATAGCGTGCGTCAGTTGTTCCTTTACTTCCACTACTACATAAGGTACAATACCGTATTTTTTTAACGTGTCCCAGGTATAGATCCGAATGGCGTCCTCTTTATGCAAAGGCATTTTCCAGGCAGCCGAATCGCCATAAGCTTCCAGATCGATAAAATGTCTTGGTTCCTCGGCAGGAAGAGCGTTTCGCCGGATATCCGGGCGAACAGAGCCGCGGACCAGGGAATCTTTATTTTTCCAGAAGAAAGCGCGCATAGGTGCAGGTAATTGATAGATAGCCAGCTGGTTCACAGTGCGGTGAACCAGGAAGCCCCAGCTGCTGCAGCCCAAAAGGATGAGGACAAGGAAAACACCGCCAGCCGGTCTTTGGAATAACCTGCCACGGAAAAAAATTGCTTTTATAAATTGCCTGTTCTCCTTTTTTTTTGTCCGCATGGTGCCTGTTTTCGCAAAAATCAGTCAAAAATTCAGTACCTGGCCTATATAGCCCGATAATAATTTTTTGATAACAAAGACAGCCTGCTTTCGTAACAATTGAACTGCCCGGGCGACAAACTGTATATTTGTTGGGTAAACTATCCATATGGACATCCTGCAGATAAAGGATCTGAAAAAGAACTTCTCCACCCAAAGGGCAGTGGATTCGATAAGTTTCTCACTGGCCAAAGGATCAATTTTTGGTTTATTAGGGCCTAACGGAGCAGGTAAGACAACCCTGATCCGGATGATCACCGGCATCTTTTATCCGGACGAGGGGGAGATCCTCTTTGAAGGAAGGCCCTTCGATCCTGTCAATGACATCGTTCATATAGGTTATATGCCGGAGGAACGTGGGCTCTACAAAAAAATGAAGATAGGAGAACAAGCCGTTTATCTGGCAGAGCTAAAAGGGCTGGGTAAACACGAGGCTACCCAAAAAGTAAAGGAATGGTTTGTCAAATTCGAGATGGAAAGCTGGTGGAACAAAAAAGTGGAGGACCTCAGCAAAGGAATGGGACAGAAACTGCAGTTTGTAATAACCGTTCTGCATGAACCCCGGCTGATCATTTTGGATGAGCCATTTAGCGGGCTCGATCCGGTGAACACTAATCTTATAAAAGATGAAATCTATAACCTGGCCCGGAAAGGCAGCACCATTATCTTCAGTACACATAGGATGGAACAGGTGGAAGAAATCTGCGATCATATTATCCTGGTCAACAAAGGACAGAAGATCCTGGATGGAACCGTAGCGGGGGTAAAACAGGAGTTTAAAGAAAATCTTTTCAGCATTGGCCTGGAGCCTTCCACAGAAGGTAATAGCATATCCGGGACGCAGCCCCTGAATGTTTGTCCGGCCTTCCTGCTGGTTGGAAAAAAGGAGGACCAGTTGATCGTGAAAATCCGGGAAGGCTACCGGACCAATGACGTACTGGAATATTTTATTGGACAGGGAAGGAACATCACTTCTTTCACGGAGATCCTTCCTTCTTTAAACGATATTTTTATCAGGCTGGTAGAAGGAACTCCCCTCTCCCGGCAGTTTATTCCTGTATAAAAAAATTACGATGAACAAGATCTGGCTCATTACCAAACGCGAATATCTCACCCGGGTCCGTAACCGAACCTTCCTGCTGTCGACTTTTCTCCTGCCCCTGATGATCGTTTTGTTCATAGCAGGCTCGGCCTTACTGTCCATGCAGGGGAAGACCCGGCATCGTATAGCCGTCATTGATCCCAATCATTATTTGAAAGATTATCTGAAAAGCGATTCCTCGATCAGTTTTGATTTTTCCGCAGCATTGGATACCCTGAATTATGAAAAAAAAGGTTGCACGGCCATACTGATTATGCCGGTTCTTCAGGAAGATGACCGGACAGCCATTCGTCTTAAATATAAAAAACAATTGGGATTGGTCGGCGCCAGTGATCTGGAAGGACGTATTCGCAGCGCAACCGCCGACTACCTGATCTTCGAGAAGACTAATATCAGCCGGTCAAAACTGGATTCGATCCGGGCCGGATCAGAGAAGATGGAACTAAAAAGTTTTGAAGACAATGGTAAAACTTCCAAGGCGTCCAGTCAGGGGCTTTCTTATGGCATTGGTTATGCCAGCGGCCTGCTGATCTATATACTGACCTTTATCTATGGTGCAGCCGTGATGAGAGGAGTTATGGAAGAAAAAACCAACCGAATAGCCGAGGTGATCGTAAGCTCTGTAAAACCCTTTCAATTAATGATGGGGAAGATCACCGGAATCGGAGCTGTTGGTCTGACCCAATTCCTGTTATGGATCATCTTACTAACGGGCCTGGCTTTCCTGGCCATGGGTTTGATCCCGCATGACACCCTGAAGGAGGTCCAGCAAATGCAGGGATCCGGCCCGATGGGCAATCCTTCTGCAGCAAAAGCCGCAGAATCGGCCCATTGGATCTTCAAGGCCACCAATGTTTTGAGTACGGTCAACTGGGGCTTGATCCTGGGCTGTTTCCTTTTCTATTTTATCGGCGGATACCTTTTTTATTCTTCACTTTTTGCCGCCGTAGGAAGCGCAGTGAACGAAGACCCGCAGGAAGCGCAATCCCTGATGCTGCCGATAACTATGCCGGTCATATTCTCTTTTATTGTCATGTCTATTGCCGTACAGGACCCGGGAAGCACCCTGGCCGTTTGGGCAAGTATTATTCCCTTCAGTTCTCCGATCGTGATGATGGCCAGAATCCCTTTTGGGGTACCCGGCACCGTACCCTGGTGGCAGTTAGGGCTTTCCATGTTATTACTGATCCTGGGTTTCCTGTTTACCGTCTGGATGGCCGGCAAGATTTACCGTACTGGCATCCTGATGTATGGTAAAAAACCAACATGGAAAACCATGTGGAAATGGGCCTTTAAAAAGAACTGATGTTTGCCCAAGGGAATTTGCTGAAATAAGAATTTTTGTAAATACAATCTTCCCCCAAAACAAACAACCCACGGGTCTGTTAGGCCGAACACGCCTATTATTAAGTTTTTTGCTCTAAGGATTTTTTTTAAGTGCCCCTTAATATTACTTTACAAAGCTCACCAACAACAGACCACGGGTCTGTTAGGCCGTAAGGCCCATCATTAGCGTATGTTGTTGGCGGGGTTATTTTTTTCAAAAACCCCAGCCAACAACATACCACTAAAATAGTATTGCCCACCTCCGATTTAGTCCTTACATTGACCCCCATTGATCAGCAGACCAAAGGCCGGTCATCAGGCGCGGTATCTAAACGGAGCACAAATGGGCAAGAAAGCATTGGTCATTAACGGCGGTATTTCCAGGGGGGCATTTGCGGTAGGAGCGGTAAAAAAAATCTTTGAAAGCCAGCCCGGCCTGGACTTTGACATCCTGGTAGGCACGGGAGTGGGTTCCCTTGTCATCCCTTTTGTCGCTCTTCGGGAAATAGATCCGCTGATCGAGATCTTTACGACCAAACATAACAAGGACATCGTCAAAAAATTTACCTTGTCCGAACGCATCAAAGAAGCATCTATCCTGGACGCCACTCCGTTCTGGGGACTACTGGATCAATATTATACCCATGAACGCTGTAATCGGCTGGTCTACACCGGTAAAGAATTGTATTTTAATACAGTATGTCTGCAGACGCATGAACTGACCGTCATTTCAAATAAGATCCATCCGGCCGTTGCTAACCGCTTTGCCTGCCGAACCATTGAAACCTATGACCAGTTCCTGCGTACGTTGCTGGCCTCATCCTGTCAGCCGGTCCTGCTCCCTCCCATCACCATATTCCCTGGAGAAGAGCCTGTCAGGCAGTATATGGATGGGGGTGACCGGGAATTTGCCGGCATCGACATAGCCATTGCCAGCGGAGCCGAGGATATTTATTTACTCATGCTGACGCCTGCCATACCGGAGCCTGACAATAAAGAATACAAAGATCTTTTTTCGATCCTTCAAAAGACCCTGGATATTTTCACGACGGATCCGAAAGACAATCATCACATTCTTCCCAATCTGTTCAATGAAGGCCTGCAATATATCGAAGCCGTCCAAACGAATATGCGCAATATGGGCATACCGGAAGAAATAATTACAGCATCGTTTGCGAAGGGTCAGACTGGCAATCCATTTTACAACAGGAAGCCGGTGCGGCTGCATATTATCCGGCCTGACCATTACCTTGGCGGAGGGCCGGATGGTTTGAGCTTCGATCCGGTTACCATGCAGGATATGCTGATCAAAGGCGAAGAAAAGACGGCCGAATATTTCGCCGGAAATTTTCCGCAGACAAAGGAGGGCTCAGCCGAAGAAAAAATAACGACATAACGGGCCTTAATGATGAATGGTGAATTACCGTGAGGAGCCGGTGCAACATTTCGCCAAATCGCACGTATTTTTATACGAAATAAGTCGTAAACGCAAATGATATAAGATCAACATAGTTTTAGCCTCATGTGTAGTAGAAATAAAAACGGGACTGTTCTCAGTCCTGTTTGTTTATCAGCTTGCCTGGAGGAAACGCAGCAAGGGGAATTCAGCATTATTCGATTCCATATCTTCCGGAAGAAATTCTACGTTCAATTTTACCGCCACTCTTTCTTTGATCGTTATATTAGGGCGTTTGCAGGGCTGGTATCCCTTTTTATCGAATTTAACCGTGACGGGCATGGCAGGTAATTGCGGGAACCGGAAATAACCGTCTGCATCGGTCAATACTTCCTTCGAATTATTGGTACCCGGAAGCACAGCCGATACGGTTACTCCTGACAAAGGTTTTTTGGTGGTGGCATCAGTTACAAATCCGTGTAAAATTCCTTCAGGTTTTCCCGAGTCGGCCCTGGAACATAAAGCAAGCGGAATGATCAGCAGTAAGAACAGCAGTCTTTTGATGGTGATGGAGTATTTGGTGGATCCCATACAACAGTTTTTTAAAAGTTTCCAGCCTTTCAGATTCAGGCATATGACTTTACAATCATCTGCCGGGTATTGTTCATCCGGCCGGTTTGTTCTGTACTGATAACAAATTTAAGCTTTGAAGAGCGAAGAATCGCCTGAAGGACCGTTTCTTTTAGGTTAAGTAAACAGGGGACCAGGGCCAGGATCGGCATGTTGCCTATAGGTCCCTAAAGATCAAGTAATTAATTGATTCCCGGCGTCAGGAAAATTCATAAGTATACCCAATTACCCCGGCTTACATCAGGACTCGCCGAGATCGATCTCGGTATTATCGCCGATATTCAGGCTGCGGGATTCCCCTTTGACCTCCGTATCACTGCCGATCAGAGAATGGGTGAGGACGATATCGTACAGATCGGCGAAGGAACCTATTATAGAATCTTTAATAATGGAATAATTGATCCGGGTCTTTTCTCCAATGGCTACATTGGGTCCGACGATGGAATTGCGGATATCGCAGCCGGGAGCAATGCTTACCGGTTGAATGATGATGGTATTTTCAAACTGGTGATCCGGAGCAATCGATCCTCCGAACTTCTTGAGCAATTTGGCATTGGACTCCAGCAGCGTTTCTTTTTTTCCGCAATCGAACCAGTTCTGGACTTTAAAAGACTGAAACCTCACTCCACTACGGATCATACATTCAATCGCATCCGTCAGGTTATACTGGCCGTAACTGGTAAGCTGATTGCGTATATTGTTTTCCAGGCAGGCAAAAAGACTGGTGCTCTCTTTGATCCGGTAAATCCCTACCAGGGCCATATTCGTTTTTGGGATTTGCGGTTTTTCCACCACCAGGCTGATACTGCCATCATCCTCGATCTCGGCAACCCCGAAATTACGGGGATCGTCTACCCGCTTAACTCCCAGGAGGGAATGGGGAATATTGAGAACCTCTTTTACATCATATTCGCAGATGGTATCACCTAATACGATAAAGATCTCGTCTTCCCCGACGATATCTTTAGTCAGCAAAACGGCATGTCCTATCCCTTTGCGTTCGTTCTGGTAAACAAAATGAACCGTTAACTGGGGATATTTCTGTCTGACATAATCCTGGATCTTTTCGCCAAGGTAACCAACAATGAAAATGAATTCGTTGATCCCAGCCTCCATCAATTGGTCGACAATAATAGAAAGTATAGTTCTTCCTGCTAATGGGATCAGAGCCTTAGGTTGAGTATAAGTATGCGGACGTAATTTTGTTCCAGCGCCAGCTACGGGAATGATCGCTTTCATCCGTTTATATTATTTTTTATCAGCCGGACGGGTCTTGCCAAGCCAGAATTTGCGATGTCTTTCGGTTTTACCGCAAATTTTGGATCAGAAGATTCCTCCGTGTAGTGTTTTCGTTTAATCGGCTATGGATTTTATCAGATCGGTCCTTTACTATTTATTCCTTTTAAAGGATAGTAAAATTCTAATCGGATGGGTCTGCCTTTAAAAATTAATGAAATAAACGCGTGTAAAATAGTGAATTTTATTGTTTTCCCATTTATTTACATTTTTCTCTCTCTGCGACACCGTACTAAAAAACTTTAGCGCCCCGGTCTGAAGGATGGCTTCCGGGCCGGTTACACCCTGGTCAATCCAAATTGAATGCCGGATCTCCTGCCAAAATTTCAAAAATTGGCAGGAGGTTTAGCAGAGGTTTAAAATTCTTAAGCTAAATTTGCGCCA
This sequence comes from Flavitalea flava, assembly GCF_054461575.1. NCBI lineage: Bacteria > Pseudomonadati > Bacteroidota > Chitinophagia > Chitinophagales > Chitinophagaceae > Flavitalea > Flavitalea flava. The sequence continues at coordinate 11,745 of NZ_JBTLQH010000068.1, read as the reverse complement.
TGCAAAGAGATACCTTGGTTTTTGACCTCATTCGCAAAGAACTGGATCGCCAGCGTCATGGCATTGAATTGATTGCTTCGGAAAATTTTACCTCCCTGCAGGTCATGGAAGCTATGGGTACGGTATTGACCAATAAGTACGCCGAAGGTTATCCCGGCAGGCGTTATTATGGCGGTTGTGAGATCGTGGATCAGACCGAACAACTGGCCATCGACCGTCTGAAACAGATCTTCGGGTGTGAATATGCCAACGTGCAACCCCATAGCGGGGCACAAGCCAATGCAGCCTTATTACTGGCCATCATCCAGCCGGGTGATACAATCCTGGGATTAGATCTGAGTATGGGCGGCCATTTGACCCATGGTTCCCCCGTCAATTTCTCCGGTAAACTTTATCGTCCTGTTTTCTATGGTGTTAAAAAGGAAGACGGCCGTGTAGATTACGACCAGATGGAAAAAGTGGCCCACGAGCACAAACCCAAGGTGATCATCTGCGGTGCTTCCGCTTACAGCCGTGACTGGGATTATGCCCGGATCCGGAAAATAGCCGATAGCATTGGTGCTTTTGTGATGTGCGATATGGCCCATCCGGCCGGTCTGATCGCCAAAGGGTTGCTCAGCTCGCCTTTTGATCATTGTCATTTTGTTACCTCCACTACGCATAAAACCCTTCGCGGCCCCAGGGGCGGCTTTATCCTGATGAAAAAGGATTTCGACAATCCCTTTGGTCTGAAAGATGTCAAAGGGAATATCCGCCCGATGAGCAACCTCCTCGATATGGCTGTTTTCCCCGGAACACAAGGCGGCCCGCTGGAACATGTGATTGCCGCCAAGGCAATTGCCTTTGGAGAGATCCTGTCCGATGAATTCACCGTTTATGCCAAACAGGTCATAGCCAATGCCCAGGCAATGGCAAAAGTATTCCTGGAAAAAGGCTATAACATTGTATCCGGCGGTACGGACAATCATCTTTTACTGATCGATCTGCGTAATAAGAATATAAGCGGCAAAAAAGCCGAGATTGCTTTAGGAAAGGCAGAGATCACCGTGAACAAGAATATGGTGCCATACGATGATAAAAGTGCCTTCATTACTTCAGGTATCCGTGTCGGTGTTCCCGCCATCACTACCCGCGGAATGAAAGAAACGCATATGGCAGCCGTTGTCGATCTGATTGACAGGGCCCTGGTGAATGCAGAAAATGAAGAAGCGCTGGCTGCTCTTCGCGGGGAAGTAAATACCTTTATGAAACAATTCCCCTTGTATCCGGAACTGGGATAAGGGAAAGCCGCAAGCTGTTTAAATTTATCGATATGCTACAAAGAATCCAAACACTCTGGCTGCTGCTGGCTACGACCTGCGCGGTGCTTACCCTGAAGTTCTCCTTTTTCAGCGGTAACAAACCCGGACAAGGGCCTGCAGTAACGCCGGCGGTAGTTCCTGCCACGCAATTCAAATACCTTACGGCCACCAGTAATATCATTTTGCTGATCATTACGGTAGCGATCATTGTCGCTACCCTGGTAAATGTCTTTAACTATAAGAACAGGAAACTCCAGATGCGTATAACCCTGGTTCTTCTCCTGGTGTCTCTGCTTAATATTTTTATTTATTTCCAGCAGTCCAAAAACTTCATAGAAGGCAATTATGACCTGACAGCCTTCCTCGCATTCGCCATTCCTGTATTTTTCTTCATGGCTTCCAGGGGCATCTACCGAGATGAGAAATTAGTCCGGAGTACGAACAGGCTTAGATAGCCCTTACTGGTAAAACCTTATTGATAAACTCTTACTGAAAAACCGAAACAAACCCGAAAAGAAATAATTCAAAAATATTCTTGAATTTATTTTAAAAGAACGAACATTCGTTTATCTTTGCTTTCATAACCATCGATATACAGGTATCATGCGACAAAAAGACGACCAGAAGGAAATGATTATCAGGGAAAAGGCAATAGAAATGATCGTGAAGGAAGGGTTTGACGGATTAAGCATGAAAAAACTAGCCAAAGAGGCCAGCCTTTCTGCATCTACCATCTATATCTATTTTGAAAACAGGGAAGACCTGCTGAATAAATTGTATGCCCAGGTGGAAGCGGTATTTGAGCAGGAAGCCCTTAAGAATTTCGATCCGGAAATGAGTTTTAAAGAAGGGTTGTGGATTCAATGGATGAACCGTTATGCCCACATAAAAAAATACCCTGTTCATTTTCATTTTTCCGAACAATTCAGGAACTCTCCGCTTATCAACGGTCAGACGAATAAGGAAACTACTCCTTTTAGAAAAAACATGCAGCAATTTTTCAATAACGCGATAAAAAGAAAAGAACTCCTTAACCTGGATCCGGAAATTTTTTGGGCTATGGCATACGGACCTTTTTATATCCTCCTGAAATTTTATTTGACAAAAGGGAATATGGCCGGTAAACCCTTTATTTTAAATGAGGAGAAACTAAAACTGACATTTGACCTGGTGCTTAGATCTCTTACCCCTTAACCTTTTCAAACAAAATAAAATGAACCTGAATCACCTCAACCTGAGCGTAAAAGATGTCCCGTCAACCAGGACCTTTTTTGAAACTCATCTGGATTTTATATGCGCAGACACTAAACCCAACGACACCCTTTCCGTATTGACCGGGCCGGACGGATTCATATTGGTCCTCATGAACCAGCGTCTTAATGAAAAGGGCAATCATGGTTATCCCGATGCTTTTCATATTGGATTTTATCTGCCAGGCGAAGCAGAAGTTCGCGAAATGTATGGTAGACTGAAGATCGCCGGTATCACCCTGGAGCAGGAGCCCCAGCGAATGCGCAAAAATTTCGGTTTTTATTTTCATACTGACGTCTTATTGATTGAAATAACCTGCATCGTAAAAGAATAGGCCTCATCCCACAAAATGTTTTCGCCACAACAAACAAAAATGATATGACAGCACCTGATAAATCTTTTAAGCCGATAGGCTGGTACCTTAAAGAAGCCGATGCCCTGATAACCCGGTTTTTTAATTCTTCTCTTGAGAATTCCGGCATAACACGGTCTCATTGGCAGGTAATAAAAACCATCGCCGACGAGGGGCGTCTGAACAAAAAAGAATATTACCGAAGAGTCAATAGATTCCTGACAGAACAGGAATTAGAGCATATCCTTTTCTCCCTGCTTGAACGGGGTTGGCTGCTCTTAGATAAGGAAGATTATTTTTTTACGAATACCGGTAAGATTGAATTTGAACGCGTCGAAACCATACAGAACCAGAACAGGGAAAAAATGCTGGCCGGCACCAAACCAAATGATTATTATACGACGCTGACCTTTTTAAGCCTGGTCATAAAGAACCTGGGAGGAACAGTTTAAAGGACGAGTTACTTACAGGTCGACCTTTTTCAGGACGATACCACCTGTATAGCTATTTAGGATTACGCTTTCAAAAGCACCGGACACTGGTTGTATCGGAAACGGACACCTGGCAAGAAAAGTCCTTTACAAACACTTGTTCCTCAATAGGTAATAAAAAGGCATCCGCTTTGTGTAATTTGGAGGTATGCTAAAAAACTATCTCCGTATTGCCTTCCGTAACCTATGGAGGCACCGGGCATTTTCCTTTCTTAATATCATGGGGTTGACCGTGGGCATGGCGGCCTGTTTCCTGGTCTTTCTCTATGTACATTTCGAGTCAACCTATGATCAGTTTCATTCCAAAGCGGATAATATTTACCGTTTGGTATGCGATATAAAGACGCCCACCGAGACGATCAATTCTTATGTCACCTCCGCTCCGATGGCGATCAATATCAAAACGGACTTTCCGGAAGTAGAAAATATCGTTCGGGTCAACCCGGCCAGCCTGCTGGTAAGGAAAGGGGATATCAAATTCCAGGAAGAACGAACCCTGTTCGCCGATTCCGCCATATTCAGCGTATTCGATTTCCCCCTGATACATGGAGATCCCCGGACGGCTCTCCGGGAACCGTTAAGCATTGTCCTTTCCCAAACCGCAGCAAAGAAATATTTTGGCGGGGGTAACCCTGTCGGACAGGTGGTCCTGTTGACTGATGGTAGTTTTAATGCCACCGTAACGGGAGTCATGAAGGATATGCCGGAAAACTCCCAGCTCAAAGCCGATATGCTGGTCTCCATGGCAACCAACAAACGATTCGATTCCGCGTTTGACAGACATTGGGGAAATTTCGGATGGACGTCTTATCTCCTGTTGAAACCGCATACCGATCCCAAACTGCTGGAGAAAAAATTCCCGGCTTTTCTGGAAAAACGGGATGGACCGGAAATGAAACAACAGCAGATGTTTTTTACCCTGTTTCTGGAGCCATTGAAGGACGTTTATTTAAAATCCAAACGCGGTGGCCCGGAGACAGGTAATATGAATAATGTTTATGTATTTTCCATTGTCGGCATTTTTATTCTGCTGATTGCCTGTATCAATTTTATCAACCTGACAACAGCCCGGTCTACTGAACGTGCGAAAGAAGTGGGAATCCGTAAAGTGATCGGAGCCGAAAGAGGACAGCTTACCGGCCAGTTCCTGGGTGAATCCGTCCTGCTTTGTCTAGTAGCCTTTGTATTGACTGTTTTCCTTTGCATCCCCTTGTTGAGCCTGTTCAATAACCTTTCCGGCAAGATCATCAGCACAGGCATCCTTCATCATCCTGGCTATATTGGCATGTTGTTCTTAATCGCCATCGGCATTGGCTTGTTGGCGGGCGCCTACCCTGCCCTGGTTTTATCAGCCTTTCAGCCCATTACGGTATTAAAAGGACGCTTTGCCACTGGTGTAAAGGGACTTATCCTGCGCAAAGGATTGGTGATCACACAATTCTCCATATCCATCGGGTTGATCGTTGCGACGCTTATCGTGTACCGGCAGCTCCATTATATGCGCAGCCAGGACCTGGGATTCAGTAATGATCAAATGATGGTCATCGATTCCCATGGCGATAATCACCGTGAAGCCCTTAAGCAGGAAATAACCACCCTACGCGGCGTCAAAGCAACGACGATGTCTTCCAGTATTCCCGGAGGTCAAAACCCCGGCGCTTATTCGCAGATACAGAACCAGAAAGGTGATATGCAGATCGCCAACCTGGACCTGTACTTTGTCGACTTTGACTATATCGGTCAATATAAAATTAAATTACTGGCAGGGCGTAGCTTCTCCCGTGATTATATTACGGACACGACAAAATCCATGATCCTGAATGAGAGCGCCGTAAAATTATTCGGTTATGCTTCACCCCAGGCCGCAATTGGCAAACGGTTTTCCCAATGGGGAAGGGAGGGACAGATCATCGGAGTCGTTAAAGACTTTCACTTCCGGTCCTTACAGGAGCCTATCAAACCACTAAGCCTGCGCATAGAACCGGAAGGATGTAGCTTAATATCAGTAAAGGTTTCTGCCAGGGATCTGACCGCTACCGTAGCGGCCATTGAAGGCAAATGGAAAAAAACCATTCCTTACCGTCCGTTCAACTATTATTTCGCTGACGAGTTCTTCAACCGCCAGTATCGTTCGGAAGATCGTTTTGGCGGCTTGTTCCTTAACTTTTCCATACTAGCCATCTTTATTTCCTGCCTGGGTCTTCTCGGCCTGGCTTCTTACAGCACCATACAGCGGACCAAAGAAATAGGCATTCGCAAAGTATTGGGCGCAAGTGTTACCGGTATCGTCAATCTTTTATCGCTTGAATTCCTCAAACTGGTAGGCATCGCCTTCCTGATCGCGACTCCGGTGTCCTGGTATTTTATGAATAAATGGTTAAAAGATTTCACCTACCGCGCTGGGATTACCTGGTGGTTATTCGCCGCTGCCGGCGGTCTTGCGCTGCTTATCGCTTTACTGACCATCAGTTTCCAGGCGATCAGAGCGGCGGTTACCAATCCGATCAAAAGCTTGCGAACGGAATAGTCTTTTTTTCACACACGAGTTCATACAGAAAGGGCTGAAAATTTTTCAGCCCTTTCTTGTTTTTTTTCGAAAGTCTTCCAGTCTCTACTACTCCCCCTTTAGGGGGTTGGGGGGATAATCATTTTTGACATTTGACTAGTTCCTTTCTGTCGCAAAAGTGTTTCTATAATAACCATCAAAAAGGGCTGAATTGGAAAAATATCAAAATTTATACAAAACTTCACAAAAAGTGAAGTTTCTTGTTTAACTTTATAATTGTACCAAGTGAAAATTCGATTAATTAAGGAAAAAACCATAATAAAATACGTTGTTTCCAATTCCTGAAGCAGAGCTCCGTTTAGAATATGGCTTGCAAATTTGAAATATGCTGATTGGGTGGAGCTGATATAATGTCCTTGTATAATACAGCAGATCTTTTAGGAAATGGAAGTAAGAGAGTGGTTTTTGATATTGGAGGGAATAATTATAGAATGATATGCAAATATTGGTTTGGAAAGACAAAAATTCATTTATACATAAAATGGATCGGCACACACGCTGAATATGATATTCTATGTAAAGCTAAAAAGCAATATACAATTAGCCAACATTAAAAAAGCAACCATGGACACATTAAAATATAAAGTTATAAAATCAGAAGCGCAATATGACAAGTATTGTATGGTTCTGGAAGAATTGTTGGACAAGTCTTCTAAAAGTAAATTAATAAATGACGAAATTGAATTAATTACCTTACTCATTGAAAAATGGGATGAGGAGCATAACCCATTTGATGATGCTGATCCAGTAGAAATATTAAAGTCCTTAATGAAAGACCACAAAATAAAATCTGTAGAACTGGCATCTTTACTAGAAGTTAGTGAAGGACTAGTTTCTGATATTCTAAATTATAAAAAAGGATTTTCAAAGGAAACTATACGGATTCTAGCTACTCGGTTTAAACTTAGTCAGGAGGCATTCAATAGGCCTTACAAATTAGTAACATCTTTAAACCCTGAAAAAAAAGATACCCGAATTATAAATACGGCAAAAAAACGGACCAATGCCATTTAATTTTTTTCAACCTTTTTTATTTTTTCGAAAGTCTTCCAGTCTCTCCTGCTCCCCCTTTAGGGGGTTGGGGGGATAAATCTTCCCGTATAACTCTCTTTCACTTTTTTTAATCCTGCTGGGATTCCTGTATATACCAGGTTCCCTCCTTCGTCGCCGGCTTCGGGTCCGAGATCGATGACCCAATCGGCGGAACGGATCACATCCGTATTATGTTCGATGACCAGGATGGAATGGCCCTGATCGATAAGTGCATTAAAAGAAGTGAGTAGTTTTTTGATATCATGAAAATGAAGACCGGTAGTAGGTTCGTCAAAAATGAAGAGGATATGTCCCTGTGCTTTTCCTTTACCCAGGAAAGAAGCCAGTTTTACCCGTTGGGCTTCTCCACCGGAAAGGGTATCGGATGACTGTCCCAGTTTGACATAACCCAGACCGACATCGCTTAACGGTTTTATTTTCTGCAGGATCTCTTTTTCGTCCCTGAAAAATTCGAGGGATTGATCCACGCTCAACTCCAGTATCTGGAAAATATTTTTTTCCTTATAGGTCACTTCCAGCACCTCGTCCTTGAACCGTTTGCCGCCACAGACGTCACAGGTCAGGTGAACATCGGCCAGGAATTGCATTTCCACGACCTGTTCGCCTTCTCCTTTACAGGCATCGCATCGCCCTCCATCTACGTTAAAGGAAAAATGTTTGGGCTGGAAACCCCGCATCTTGCTGAGCCCCTGACGGGAATAGAGATCGCGGATCTCATCGTATGCCTTTATATAAGTGACGGGATTGCTACGGGATGATTTGCCGATGGGGTTCTGATCCACCAGTTCGATCTGGGACAAATAATCGATATCTCCTTTGATCGCCCTGTTCAGACCCACTTTTTCACCGGGCTCCCCTTTGATCTTTTGCAGACCAGGATACAGGATCTGCCGGACGAGGGTGGTCTTTCCGCTGCCGCTGACGCCGCTTACTACACAGAGCAAACCCAATGGGAATTCAACGGTGATATCTTTTAAATTATTCTGCCTGGCGCCTTCCACGATTATGGAACGGCTCCAACTCCGGTGGGTCTTAGGCGGAACGATCTGTAATTCTCCCTTTAGGTATTTACCCGTCAGGCTTTCTTTGTTGGCAATCAGTTCATCATAATTTCCGGCAGCGACCACTTCTCCACCCAAATGACTGGCAAGTGGTCCCATATCGATAATATGATCGGCTTCCCGCATCATCATTTCATCATGTTCCACCACCACAACTGTATTGCCCAGATCGCGCAAGTCCTTCAACACAGAGATCAGGCGTTCGGTATCCCGGGAATGAAGACCGATAGAAGGCTCGTCCAGGATATAGAGGGAGTTGGTCAGGTTGGAACCCAGTGAACGGGTCAGCTGAATACGTTGACTTTCCCCTCCGCTGAGGCTATTGGCCAACCGGGCCAGGGTTAGATAACCCAGACCTACATCCATGAGCGTTTTCAACCGTTGACGGATCTCGATCAGGATACGTTTGGCAATCTGCTGCTGGTGCGGTTCCAGTTCCAGTTCATCGAACCATTTTACCAGGTCCCGTACAGAGATCTCACATAATTCCCCGATATGTTTACCGGCTACCTTTATATATAGGGCTTCTTTCCGCAGACGGTATCCCTCGCAATCCGGGCAAGGGGTGCGGCCGCGGTAACGGGACAAAAGCACCCGGTACTGGACCTTGTATAAATTCCTTTCGACCTCCGCAAAAAAATCGTTGATCCCGTTGACATGTTCGTTGCCTTCCCAAAGCGTTTTGACCTGTTGTTTGGTCAGATCGAAAAAGGGCTTATGAACGGGGAAATCAAATTTTTTGGCAGCTTTGACAAAGGCATCCTTCCAGGCAACCAGTTTTTCCCCTTTCCAGGGAGCGACGGCTCCTTCATAAACACTTAATCTTTTGTCCGGGATGACCAGATCGGCATCGATTCCTAATACCTGGCTGAATCCTTCACAGGTTGGGCAGGCCCCAAAAGGGTTATTAAAAGAGAAAAGGTTCGGGACCGGTTCTTCGAATTGAATACCGTCCAGCTCAAACCGATTGGAGAATCCCAGCCTTTTGTCCCCGTTCACCTCCAGTTGCATCTCTCCTTCGCCTTCATAAAAGGCAGTACCCACGGAATCCGAGATCCGGTGCTGATCATCTTCATCGAAGTCCTTGACTACCAGGCGATCGATCAGTACATAAACACCGGATTTTATAATCCGGGTTCCGGATTCTGCCGTCTCCAATCCCTCTCCATTATTATTGTCTTCTTTTAAAGCCTGTTTTGCAGCTTTTGGGCTTGTCGTCTTAGCCGCTTTCTGACTTGTTTTACTTCCATTCTTTCCTTTGGCCGTTCCTCCTTCCGTTCCTGAAAAACCTGAAACAGCGGAGGCTCCCGGAAGAGAACCTGCCAACCGGGTTTCGAGTTCTTTATCCGGCATTTCCAGCAGCTCCTCGATCCGAAGGGTTTCGCCACCGGCTGAAACATAGACCCGGGCGAACCCTTTTTGCAGTAATATGTTCAGTTCTTCTTTGGTCTTCCGGTTCCTATGTTGTTTAAAGGGGGTGAGAATGAGTACCTTATCCCCTTTTTCCAGGGAGCTGATCGCTGCCACCACATCACCCACATCATCTTTTTTGACCGGGCGGCCGGAAATGGGAGAGTAGGTTCTTCCGGCACGGGCAAACAACAGACGCAGATAATCATAGATCTCGGTCATACTTCCCACGGTAGAACGCGGGGTCCGGGTGATCACCTTTTGTTCGATTGCGATGGCAGGACAGAGACCTTTGATATAATCCACATCGGGTTTGTCCATCCGGGCCATGAATTGCCTGGCGTAAGCACTGAGGCTTTCCGCATACCGGCGCTGGCCTTCCGCAAATAAGGTATCGATGGTTAAAGAAGACTTTCCGGATCCGGAGACCCCGGTGACGACCACCAGCTTATTACGGGGGATCTCCACATCGATATTCTTCAGATTATGGACTCTTGCCCCTTTGATGAAAATAGAATCTGTTTGGGACGGAACCACTAATTTCTCTTTTACCTGCTTTTTAACTTTACCCGTTATACTCATATTAATAATGCCCTGTAAGATGAAGACAATTATAAAATTACCAATTTCCTTAGCAAACCTACATTAAAATCAACATATACAATCCATGAAATTTATCCGGCCTATTATTAACAGGATGCCGTCAGAATTGTTCCACGGTCGCCTGAGTTTTCTTCATCCGGTCTTCCGGTATCGAAGATTATCAACAACCAGGGTTATCAACATTATAATTATTGTAATGGAAATGGGTTGGGATCAAAAAAGACAAAAGCCGATCCTTAAAGGTAGGATCGAAACCAGTTTCTCATTCCGGTCCGATTGTTGCCTAAAATGGGAAACAATTACAAAGGGCTGTGGATGTTCGTTGGAGTTTTTGTCTTCAGGATCCCAAAAATAACTGTTCCAACAAATTAGGATGGATGATAGGACAAATTTATGGGGCTGTTTTAACGATTTATGCTGTTAACGAAGAATTAAAAAACAAAAAAATTCCCAGAATGTTGTTTTTTCCAAAAATTGTATATCTTTAAATCCTATTTGTGCACAATCTTATAAAATTGTGCATAACTCAAAAAAAAGTAAATTTTAACCTAAACTTATCGTCTATCGACTGAAAACTTCTACACAGAAAAACCGAACCATCTTTTAAAATCCAACACGTATATCCTATCACCTTTAAAAAACCCGTAGAAGTTTATGACATTGCTACGCAAAAAAACCGACCACGAACTTATCCATTCATTCCGTGATGGCGACCTGTATGCTCTGGAAGCATTAATCATTCGCCATAAGGATAAGCTTTTTACCTCCATTCTCTTCCTGGTAAAAGACAAATATCTTGCCGAAGATATTTTCCAGGACGTTCTCATCAAGATTATCGACACCATCCGCGGAGGCCGTTACACAGAAGAAGGAAAATTCCTTCCCTGGGCTATGCGCATCGCACACAATCTGTGCGTGGATCATTTCCGGAAAGTCAAACGTACGCCTGCTATCAAAACAAGCGATGACAGGGACATTTTCGAAGTTATCCATTTCACCGAAGAAGGCGCCGATACCAAGATGATGAAACGCCAGAGCCATGACAGGGTCCGTCAAATGCTGGACCTGCTCCCCGAAGATCAACGAGAAGTGATCATTCTTCGTCATTATGCCGATCTGAGTTTTAAAGAGATCGCATCGTTGACAAACTGCAGCATCAATACTGCCCTGGGCCGTATGCGCTATGGTTTAATCAACCTTCGCAAGATGATGACAGAAAAGAAGATCGCCCTGTAAAAAAATGTAACTGTAGTTTGGGTACGAAGCATGCTGCAGGAATTTTTTAAAAATCTTTAACTACTTAAGAAACGGGGAACGGATAAGAACCGCTAACTTTACGAAGTGAGAGATCAAAAAAAATATTCAGAAAGTTCCCGCCTCAATAAAGGTGGGAACTTTTTTTCCAACTCTTTGTCATTCTGGCTCTCCATCCGATGAAAAGCACTTGCCCTTAGTCTGTCGGAAGGCTGAGACAGAATGACGCCTAATTAAAAAAAGGGTCGCTATTGTAAAATATAGCGACCTTTTTTTAATTGTCTTATGTCTGGGCCTATTGGCCGGCGCCTCTTAGGGCGCCTTGGTAAAAAAAGGGTCGCTATTGTAAAATATAGCGACCTTTTTTTAATTGTCTTATGTCTGGGCCTATTGGCCGGCGCCT
>NZ_JBTLQH010000067.1:0-25475 GCF_054461575.1 Flavitalea flava | reverse complement strand
AATATCCGAACGCCCCAAAAAAGGAGGCTTCTATAAAAAGGGTATGGTAGTTACTATCCGTTTGGGTTGACCATGGCTGGGATCTCCGATAAAGCACTTAAAACACAGTATGCTGAAAATAAGTATCGATTCAATAAAGGATCGGAGTTGCAAAATAAAGAGTTTAGTGATGGGTCGGGATTAGAGATGTATGAAACGCCTTTAAGAGAGATGGATCCGCAGTTGGGGAGATGGTGGCAGATCGACCCAAAAATAGAGCAAGGTTATGAGAATGCATCTCCTTATAATGCCATGAATGATGATCCAGCGAGGTACAATGATCCATTGGGAGATGAAGGGCAAGATGCAAGTGCTTGTTGTGGTGTCAACCTTGGTCAGGTTCAGGTTCTTCCTGTAATTGTCGCAGGTGCGGAATGGGTAGAAGGACTCCTTGTAGGAGCTACAGCGACTACAGCGGTGGCTTCAACTCCCACAGGTGGCCCGCTTCTAATGTCGAGTTTTGGAACCGCTTCCCTAGGTGATATGGCCGAGCAGAACGGGGCGGCACAATCAAAAGCAACTATAACACTCACACCTACGGACCAGGGGGCGCTGAATAAGTTGAATAGTTGGATGCAACCGCCATCGGCCTCGACCGGGACAGCTCCAGCACAGACAAACACTAATGCTACTAATAATCAGGGCTCAGGTAAAGGTAGAGGTTCAAATGATCGCAAGCCTGATCCTAACGCTACAGGCGACCATACAGTGAGTAATGATAGAGGATCAACTACGTATCAAAAAAATGACAGGAACCCTTCTGGTTTTCAAGAAGTAAAAAGAACTGATACAAAAGGGGCTTCCCATGGAGGTGTTCCAACTCCTCACGTACATGAAGGTGGAAAGATTAGGCCCGCGCAGCCTAATGATATACCTAAAACAGATTTAAGTAAAAATATTCCGCCAGCGCCTCCGCCGCCCCCAACACCAAAACCACCAACAACAAATCCTTAGAGTATGGAAAATATTAATCTTGAGAAAACTATATGGACTGAAAAAGACTTTGAAAATATGAAATGGCATGATAGTAATATCTATGCAATGTCATTTGGTATTAATAATGAATTAAGCTTTGATATCGACTATATTTTTAGCTGGGTACAACCTACGGAAGAAAGTCAATACTTCAGATTTTGGGTTTCACCATGCACATTAATTTTCGAAAATGTATACGATTTAAAGCTAGATATAGAGATCTCAGAGCCTTTTAGGCTTGAAGTTGAGGATATAATTAAACATACGCCTCAACGACCAATTAATGCAGATTACATTAAGCGTGAAATTGAATATCAATGGGAAATTGGAACGCAACAAGGGAATATAATCTTTAAATCAGTTGGGTATAACCAATTTTTAAGGCAAAGGCCACAATTACTCGATAGTCAAATACTCGGTTTTGTTGACAGAGGAGGAATCTCATTTGATAAAGTAATGCGGTAGGCATCTGCGATCCGTTACTGCAAAGCGGTTTTAATTTTTCTATTGGAGATAAAGGAATCGAGGAACTCAAAAACGAGTTCCTTATCTTTTTGGGAGAGTTTACTAATATCCTGGATGCGGTTGAGGGTAGCGGTATCGAAAGCGGAATCGGTATTGCCCACCAACCAGTCCAGGGATACTTCTAAGATATTAGCCATCTTGGTCGCCGCATCAATGGATGGCTTCATCTCGTCGCGCTCATAGCGACCAATGGCCGGGCCTTTAGTGCCGAGTTGTTTAGCCACTGCTGCCAAGCTATTCATCGAAGCGGACGTGTTGGAAAAGGAAGCGGTGCTGGGTAAAGTGTTCAGCTATTGCAAAAGGAGCTTGCCGCTGACCCGGGAGGCGGTTGCCTACCTGCAAAGTCGCGGCATTGATTACCGGCAGTCCGAGACCGGTTATAATGGCGGTGTGTTGCACCGCGATAGTAAACAGCACCATCTGTTGAACAGCCTGGTTAAATACGGACTGATAAAACCAAGGCCGGCTGGCGGTTACAGCGTATGGGCTAAGGACTGTGTGATCTTCCCGCTGCGCAACCCCGAACACAAGGTAGTCAGTCTATACGGCCGCAGCATTACCAACAACAGCGACCAACGACATTTTTATTTAGGCGGCCGCGAAGGATTGTATCCGGGTTATCCAAAGGCGGCAACTACGCGGCTGATCCTGGTAGAAAGCATCATCGATGCGGTAACGATCTTGCAACAACCGGCCATCACGATCGAGTATGAGGTGCTGGCCCTGTATGGCACCAATGGGCTGACGGACGAACACAGCCGAGCCATACTATCACTCAAACACCTGGAAGAAATCATCTTCCTGTTAAATGGAGACGAGCCGGGAGAAGCCGCCACCGCCACACATTACCAGACCCTACACGGCTTGCTGCCCCATATCAAGTTCACGAAAGTAGCCCTCCCGGAAAACGAAGATGTAAACAGCTTGTTGCAGACCCATGACGATCCGCGCATCCTGGCAGACCTGCTGGCAGAGCGAAAGGCATTTTCTTTACCTGTGGAAAATAAAAAACCGTTTGCTGCTGAAACCCTTGCCCAACCTATACGACAGGTCGCGGAGGATAAACTGATCACGACCAACCCGGAGCTGTTGGTGTATGAGAGCGGCGAGCTATTGATCACGGTGCTGGGTGGTATCAAGATCACGGGCCTGGACCGGATGCGGGTGACGCTGAAAATAGAACACAAGACAAAGCAGGTGCTACCGGTGCGCCATAACCTGGACTTGTACAATCAGCCGCACAGCGAGCAGCTCATCCATAAGATTGCCGAAAGCTTCGATAGCAGTACGCAAACCACTACGCAGACCCTTGCCGGGCTCACCAGTGCCCTGGAGAGCTACCGGGCCCGGCGCGTGGAATCCCTGCAACCACGCACAGAAGAAAAGCCCACGCTAAGTCCGGCCCAACGGCAAGCGGCCATTAACTACCTGAAACAAGCGAACCTGCTGGAGCGAACGAGTGAAGATATAGGCCGGTCGGGCATTGTGGGAGAGGAAACCAACCGGCTGATCGCCTACCTGGTATACAGCAGCCGAAAATTGGCCGTGCCTTTACACCTGATGTTTTTGGGCAGTAGCGGCAGCGGTAAAACCTACCTGCAGGAGAAGGTCAGCGAACTGATCCCGCCGGAAGATAAGATCGAGATTACGCAGATCACCGAAAATGCCTTTTACTATTTTAGACAGGACGAGTTAAAAAATAAGCTGCTGCTGATCGAGGACCTGGACGGCGCGGAGTCTTCGATGTATCCCTTGCGGGAACTACAAAGCAAACGCCGGATCAGTAAGACCGTTACCTTAAAAGATAGTAAGGGCAACCTGAAAACGATTACCCTCTTGGTAGAAGGCCCGGTAAGCGTGAGCGGCTGCACGACCCGCGAGAAGCTGTACGAAGATAACGCCAACCGCTGTTTGCTGCTCTACATCGATACCGGCAAGGACCAGGACAGGCGGGTTATAGAATACCAGACCCGCTTGGCCGGGGGCGAGATCAACCGGGAAGCGGAGCACCACACTCGCCAGCAGTTCCAGCATATACAACGGGTGCTGACGGCGGTGCAAGTGATCAATCCCTATGCAAAGTACATCCATCTCCCGGAGCAGGTTTTTAAGCCCCGCCGGACGATGACCTTGCTGTTATCCTTTATCGAAACGATCACGTTCTATCACCAGTACCAGCGGCCGGTAAAACGGGACGGGCAAGGTAATCCGTATGTGGAAACCACCATCGAGGATATACAGGCTGCTTTTGCGTTGTTGAAGGATGCCCTCTTCAGTAAGAGCGACGAACTGACCCAGGCTACCCGGAGCTTTTTAGAAGGGCTGAAAGTGATCCTGCACCAGCAGCAGAAAGAAACGTTTACAGCCAAAGAGATCCGGGCCCAATTAAAGCTCAATCCGAGTAACCTGAAACGGTACCTGGTAGAGCTGGACCGGTACGGCTATATCAAAGGCAAGGGCAACCGTTACCGGAAATACGAATACCACATTACCAACTACCAGGAATATGAGCAGCTGAAAAGCAGCATCGACCAGCACCTGGCGGAGATCCTGACCACCATCCGAAATAAAAGTCAGTAGTTCAGTGGTTCACGAGTGGTTCCCTACAGGCAGTGAACCACGCAAAGGCTTGCCCCATCTATATTACTCCCACGTGGTTCAGTAGTTCAGTGAAAAGAGAATATTAGCGAAACTATTTTTTATGCCAACACGCTACCCGCTTACCAGCGATGAACATACCTTATTGCAGCAAGGCTTTGGGGAGTGGTTGGCCGTCTTGGGCTATGCGCCTACGAGTGTAGCGGCGATGCCGCGACACCTACAAGAGTTCTTGCATTATCAGGAGGCCCACGGAAAGTATAGTCTTCAAGCATTGTCAGCCATGGATGCGACAGCCTTTATGGAACAGCAGCAAACCCGGATCGGGATACGCACGGGCCAGGGCTTCAGTGCCGCCCATCTCAATAAGTACATCCAGGTCTTGCTCCTTTTTAGCCAGTATATCCGCCGTAATGGTAAAAGCAGTATCGGCTTTACGCTGGAGCGTTTAGCGGACTGTCGAAACAAACCCACCTGGCTTACGGCCCGGGAGATCCACCGGCTGTACGCCGCTACCCAGGATGATGTATTAGGGTTACGGGACCGGGCGATGCTATCGGTGTTTTACGGCTGCGGGTTGCGTCTGCAGGAAGGGGCGAGCCTGGAATGCAGTGATATACTCGATGACCGGAAAATGCTGTATGTACGCAAAGCAAAAGGTTACAAAGAGCGGTATGTTCCGGTAGCGGAGAAAAGCTACCAGGACATCCGGGACTATATCGAGCAAGGCCGACCGCAGTTAATACAAGGGTCTTGCGGGGCTTTGTTTATCGATGCGAACAAGGGCGGGCCGATTACCAAACAAAGCCTGTATGTGCGGATAAAGAGGCTGGTTCGCAAAGCCGGTATCCGAAAGGCGGTAGGTACGCACAGTCTGCGCCATAGTATCGCTACCCACCTGCTGCAAAGCGGGATGACCCTGGAACGGATAAAGGATTTTTTAGGGCATGCTGTCCTGGATAGCACCCAGCTCTATACCCACCTTATTCATGAACCTGAAAGTAAACGTATAACCGATGAACTTTGAACAGTACCTACGGGACAAACGCTATAGCTCCCTTACGATTAATCAGTATAGTCTGTACGGGCAAGTGTTTACGGACTGGTTAACCCAGGAGCAACTGAGCGGCGAGCAGGCCACCTATAGTGAGGTGATCGCCTTTATGCGCGCCATGCAAGAGAAAGGCAAGAGCAAACGGACGATCCATAGTCAGTTGAATATCCTGCGACATTATTTTACGTATCTGATCGCCGAGGGCAGGCGGCAGGATAACCCTGCCGCGGGCGTGTACATGCGAGGCATTGTACGGAAACTGCCGGGCAACCTGTTAACCCGGGAAGCCCTGGAAGAGCTGTATACCAAATACCAATTACAGCTGCATGTAGACCGGGAAAAAAAGATCATGCTGGGACTATTGATCTACCAGGGCCTACAGACCGAAGAGATCACGCGACTGGAAGCGGTACACATCCATTTACGGGAAGGGAAGCTCTTTATTAAGGGCAGCGGCAAAAGCAATGAGCGGTGGTTGCCGTTGCAGGCGAATCAGGTGCTGGAATTACAGCAATACATCCAGGCTAACCGGTTCAAGGAAGGGATCTTTTTAGCCAGGCCGGTGCGGGTGGACGCGAGCCGGATAAACATCAGCAACCGGATGCGGCACATGATCGGACAACTACAACAACTCAATCCGAAGATCCTTAGTGCCAACCAGATCCGTAATACTGTGATCACCGGCTGGCTGCAGCAATATAATCTTCGCCAGGTGCAATACATGGCCGGGCACCGATATGTAAGCAGTACGGAGCGTTACCAGGTATTGGATATGCAGGACCTGCAAAGTGAACTGCAAAAACATCACCCGCTGCGTTAAATAAAAAAATACATTTGTAACCCTAAAACTGAAATCTTATGGCAAAGGCAACAAAAGCGATAGTGGTGGCAGACGAAGAGATCATGAGTAAAATTTATATGGTCAGAGGTCAGAGAGTTATGTTGGACAGAGACCTGGCGGAGTTATACGGGGTACAGCCGATAAGGTTAAGAGAGCAGGTAAAACGAAACATAGGACGCTTCCCGGTACACTTTATGTTCCAACTGACGGAACAGGAGGTTGAAATCATGGTATCGCAAAATGCGATACCATCCAAAAAGCACCTGGGCGGCTACCTTCCATATACTTTTACCGAGCATGGGGTATTGATGCTGGCCAATGTGCTGCGAAGTGAAACGGCTATGGAGGTGAGCATCCGGCTTATTGAGATTTTTGTAAAGATGCGGGAAATGTTGTCTGCGCACAAGGATATTTTATTGAAGCTGGAACAGTTAGAAAAGAAAGTAACCGGACATGACGAGGAGATACAGCTCATTTTTGAGTATCTAAAGAAATTAATAAATCCTCCTTCTTCCCAGGAGCCAAGACCGAGAATCGGCTTTAGAAGGGCGGATGAAAAAGATTAATCCGCCGTGTAAGCCCCCACGCCACTAAGCAGGGAGAAAGGTCTCTCTGCGGCCGAGGTTCGGCAAGTGGAGCGCCAGGTAACGGCGTGGCGTTGTTCGTTCCTCTCATCGCTTGGGCCTGGCTGGCAGTAGCCAGCCTACCTGTCACGCCTCTTGCTTGCTCACCGGGCCTTCGTTCGGGCAGCTGCTTCGTGTTTGCGGCTAAGGCCGCATCCACCCGCTGCCTGTTAACGTCCGCCACCTGCCGGTGGTCGGCAGCCTGTATGTTTTATTTTGCCTCCGCAAAAGCTCCGGCATAACGGTATGGCCGATCCGGCGGGTAGCTGCCCGGTGGCCTCGTTCCTCTCGGCCTTCCTCCGTGCAGCACTGCCGACCACATGGCGGTGGTGGCGGACGCGCAGCCCCCGTCCAGTCGTTCCTCCTTCCCGGGCGCTGCACTGCCACGAATACAAAATCTGGGACGAAAGAACAAGCGGCCGCCGGCGATCGGCGGTAGAATACATCCGGGCAATGGTACCGCCGTTGCCAACTCCGTCCGCCGGTATTAAAGCCTGGCAGCGCTACGGTCTTTAATACTCCCTAATGGGCTTTAATACCAGCAGCCGCAGTGTTGTGTTTACCGCTTACCAATAGCGCCTTAAAACGCCTATAAACACCTGTAGAGGAAAACCTGAATCCATCGACACCTTTTACCTCCCTGATCGATATGCCCTCCTTTTTTCTTTTACCAGACCGTTCCGGGTCTTTTACAATGAAAAAAGCAACCCCTCTTCCGGGGTGTGAGGGGATTACTTTTTTATTCATTTTAAAAGACAAACCATGACAACGTACATCGTAAAAGAAGACAAAGCATTAAAGATCATCCAGGTGAGGCCGGAACTGGAAGCCGCCTTCCTGGCCCAGTATGCAGGAAAGATCCTGGTATCCGGCGCCAGCATCCAGGAAGTGCTGATCCAATGGGGACAGCTACCGGAACTACCCAACCCGGACGAAGAAGAGTCCTCCCATTAGGGGGGATTTTTTCTTTCAATTGAACTCAATTGAAAACTCAGCTGAAAAGAAAAAACGGTTATCTTGGAGGCTGGAAAGTTCTTTGAATATACAAATATCCGAACGCCCCAAAAACGGAGGGGTGGTTAAAAAGGGTTTGGTAGTTATTATCCGTTTGGGTTGACCATGGCGGGGATTAGTGATAAGGCATTAAAGAGTAACTACGCTGAGAATAAGTACCGGTTTAATGGTGGCAATGAACTGCAGAATAAAGAGTTCAGTGACGGAAGTGGGCTAGAACTGTATGATGCGATAAATAGAATGTATGATCCACAAATTGGCAGATTTGGACAGATAGATCCATTAGCCGATCTTGGAACATCTGAATGGAGTCCCTTCGCTTTTGCTCTTGATAATCCCACTATATTAAACGATCCCATCGGATTAAGTGCAGATTCAACCTGTCAAGGCTGCATGGAAGCCGCAGTCGTGACCGCTGTAAAGCCGGGTTGCAAAACATGTAATGGGCCTTCTGTGAACGCTGCACCACCTCCTTCAACTGTCGCAGCACCAATCACTACTTCTCCTTCATCAGCTGCTACTTCTATTCCCATAGTAATCGGCACATTAGAAGGTACAGGCGAGATAATTGTGACTGGCGTTGGCTCAGCCGCAGGCGCAATTCCAATATTAATTACAGGAGGCATTCTCTATGCGACTACAACATGGCATTCGAATGCGCCTCCTCCGGCATATAGCCCTGTAGGGGATATTGCTATTGGAATTCGAGCACCAAGTATTGATGTTTCAAAACCCATAGCTGTACCGCTTTCTGGAACTCAAGTTAAAGTTGCCAAACTGCCGACATTCACGCATAAGGTTTATGAGATAGGTGGATGGGATTTAGCTAGAATGAAGTGGCAAACATTGAAATATGGCGTGGCAAGTATGGCATACGACACGTATGGTGGTGAGGGGAATCGAAGACCAGATAGCCAATTGGACTATATGAGAGCTAGATATCCAATGGTAATGGTTCGGCAATTTACCCTTGCTTATTTTACGGACAAACCGTCTGCCCATGCTTTTGAAACAGGGATGGTAGGTTTGTATCAAATCCGCAACGGCGGCCAATCGCCGCCAGAGCAAATTTTACCACATTAAAAAATACTGATAATGCTGAAACAGTTTTACATAGTGTTTGAAAATAGAGAGCTTGATTCTTTTAGTCTTAAGCATATACAGTATAATATTCAAAGACGGATTCGGGAATTAAAATATGTCACATACAGACGTTTGGATATTCTTTTAGTCGATGGGAAAGACCAACATGAACAGATTGAAAGGGATGATAAGAAGACTGCCAATATGAAATGTTACATTGATTCCTCACTGATTGAGTCTATTGCTGATAAGAAGAGTATTAAAGCCCTGTATACTGTCATATTTAAGGGTCTTGAAATTTTGTGGGCAAAAAGCCAGTGGGATATTGAAGATTTAAATGATATATATCGCGCAATTGAAAAAGACGATTTTTTTTCATCAGTAATTTATGGGAAGACGTTAGTGTCGCCAGATAAGAAACATAATGCTGAATTCCTTTGCGAAATATATCCCGGGTATACCGATTATTATCTGCGTTTTATTAGAAAAAAAGAAGAGGTTGTGCATAAAATACATTTTTTACATGGTCATCCAGACCCCGGCATTTTCTTCAATTTCTTTTCTAATCGAATATGGAGGGACAGTAATCATTTTTTGCTTAGTGATATTAATAAAGAGATTTTTTACATATTTAATGTGAACAACCCGGACTTTTCTATTGAATATAGGCCTATTAATAACTCTCTTGAAGAGTGCAAGAATTATGTTGCAGCCTTTCAAGCAGGCATATCACAGAACGAAAGGCTGCGATTGTTAGGGCTGCCAGCAAAGTAAGAGAGGAAATAAGCAAATACCTGGTTGAATAATTTTACTCATAGACCTCATTTCTGTGGCCGATGCTAATAACAGTCACGATAAGGCTGCCATCCTTGATCTCATAATTAACCCGGTAATCACCGATACGGATTCGGGAGGCATCGCGGCCTTTTAGCTTTTGCAACCGTTCGGCCTCCTCCTCTGATGAGGCATTGTGTAGTTGTGGATCTGTCCACTTACATCGGAATTTTGTATGAGAAAAATTTCCGGCGTTTTCTTACAATTCTTCAACAACGGTCACTCCAGCAAGGGGAACTATGTCCCAAAAATGACGCCTTAGATTCTGATGAGGAAAATCAGCGACTTTTTGGGGATAGGCATGACGACGCTAATTTACATATCAAAGAGAGAATACGCAGCCTATCGTCACCTAATTCTCCGGCGGTTTTACCACCACCTTTCTCGGCATCAGCAATTTACCAATCAGACCCGTCCAGCCTGTCTGATGGGATGCTCCCATTCCTCTTCCATTATCACCATGGAAATATTCATAGAAGAGGATATGTTCTTTAAAATGCGGATCGGTCTGCATTTTTTCACAATCCCCGTAAATCGCTCTTCGCCCTTTGTCGTCCCGCAGGAATAGACGGTTTAGCCGTTGAGACAATTCTATGCTGATTTCGTTCAGGGTAAGATATTTGCCGGAATTAGTCGGACATTCTACTTTGAAATCATCGCCATAATAATGATGGAAACGTTGCAGGGATTCGATGATCAGAAAATTCACGGGCATCCAGACAGGTCCGCGCCAGTTGGAATTACCCCCGAACAGAGGAATAGGAGATTCCCCAGGGGTATATTGAACGCCCAGCACACGTCCATCAACGGTAAGTTGATAAGGGTTTTTTTCATGGGCCTTGGAAAGAGCGCGTACTCCGTGATCACTGAGGAACTCCGTCTCATCCAGCATCCGGTGCAGTATACGTTTGACACGATGACCTCTTAACAAGGATAAAAGATGTTTTTCTTCGGCTCCTTTTTCCTGCCAGCGCGAAACCAGGGCAGCCAGTTCCGGGCGATTGTCCAGGAACCATTTCAGACGTTTGGTGAACTCCGGTTGAGATTGGAGGACCTCATCATCGAGAACCTCTACGGCAAAAAGAGGAACGAGACCGATCATAGATCGGATCTTCAGTTTGAAACTTCCACCTACCGGCAATTTAATGGAATCATAAAAAAATTCATCCTCATTATCCCAAAGGCCTTCGGAGCCTGTGCCCATACTGGCCATGGCCCCCGCAATATGCAGGAAATGTTCGAAGAATTTGGTAGCCATATCCTGATACACGGGATTCGTTTTGGACAGCTCCAGGGCGATCCGCATCAGGTTCAGGGAATACATGGCCATCCAACTGGTGCCATCCGCCTGCTCGAGATGGGTGCCTTCCGGCAGATGAACATTACTGCGATCGAATAACCCGATATTATCCATACCCAAAAAACCACCTTCAAAAATGTTATTGCCTTCTGCATCTTTGCGGTTGACCCACCAGGTAAAATTCAGCAATAGTTTATGAAAGATGGTTTCCAGGAAGGGGATGTCTCCCTTATTCCCGTTATTGTTTTTTTCCAGTTCATAGACGCGGAAGGCCGCCCAGGCATGCACCGGCGGATTGGTATCGCCGAACGCCCATTCGTAGGCGGGTAACTGACCATTGGGGTGCATGTACCATTCATGCGTGAGCATCGTCAACTGTCGCTTCGCAAAAGAAATATCGATCATGGCAAGGGCGATACAATGGAAGGCCAGATCCCAGGCGGCGTACCAGGGATACTCCCATTTATCGGGCATCGATATGATATCGGCGTTGTTCAGATGCCGCCATTGCCGGTTTCTTCCTTTTAAACGATCAGGAGGGGGAGTGGGCTGACCCGGGTCTCCTTTCAGCCATTCGTCTACATCATAGTAATAAAACTGTTTGCTCCACAACATGCCCGCGAAGGCCTGTCTTTGGACGTTTTTTTCATCCTCTCCGGTGATATCCTTTTGTAATTCAGCATAAAAGGCATCGGTCTCGCTGATCCGGGCGGAAAAAATGGTATCGAAATCCCGGAAAGGGGAAATATTATTTTTCGATTCGAGCCGAAGCCGGACGGTAACGCTTTTTCCTGCGGGCACTACTTTATCATAATGCAGAGCAACCTTGGTTCCCTGCAGATAATTCACCGCCTGTTCATCTCCATGGATCAGGCGATCGTTGATGCCGTCTTTGGCAAACCCGGTTTTGTCGGTACCGTACAGTTTTTTGGTATTCGTTTCATTATCGCAGAAATAGAAAGGCGGAAACTCTTCTGCATGCAAAATATAATCGCCTAATTCATCATGACGGATAAGAATGGAATCTTCATTGGACGTGAGCATACCCGGTTTGTAACGATCGGGACCGCAGGACCAGGTATTCCGGAACCAGCAGGTGGGCAGAATATCGATGGCGGCATCTTCGCTGCCGCGGTTATGTACCGTGATCTTAATCAGGATATCTTCGGTATCCGCCTTGGCATATTCTACAAAAACATCAAAATACCTGTCACCATTGAAAATGCCGGTATCCAGGATCTCAAATTCCGGATCGTTGCGGGTCCTCCGTTTGTTTTCCTCCAGCAGTTGCGTATAGGGGAAGGCTGCCTGCGGATATTTATAGAGCATCTTCATATACGAATGCGTGGGGGAAGAGTCCAGGTAATAATATAGTTCTTTGACATCTTCTCCATGATTGCCTTCGTACCCGGTAAGACCAAACAAACGTTCTTTCAGAAGCGGGTCTTTTTTATTCCAAAGGCCTACCGCAAAACAGACCAGTTGTTTGCGGTCGCATATGCCGGCGATCCCTTCTTCTCCCCAGCGCCATGCCTTGCTGCGGGCCATCTCATGTGTAGTATAGGTCCATGCTTCGCCATCGGCACTATAGTCTTCGCGTACCGTACCCCATTGTCTGTCCGACACATAAGGCCCCCATTTTTTCCAGGCTGTTTCTTTTAACCGCTCTTTTTCACCCCCCGGCCCACTGAAGGGGGAGTTACCTAAGTCGCTGCTATTTTCGTTTGTAGTACTCATTTCATTTCTGTTCTATCTTTCAAAAATATCTTCTGAAAACCGAGCTCCCTTGCAGGTTTTTGGGGATACCCTTTATCGCCATCATGCTTAACTCCCCCTTTAGGGGGTTGGGGGGCCTTATCCATTCGTACTAAACCCGGGATATAAAGTCATCCCCCCATCAACGAACAAAGTTATGCCGGTTACATAATCCGACTCATCGCTGGCCAGCCAAACGGCGGCAGCACCGATATCTTCCACTATACCCACCCGGTTGTAAGGGATAAGCTCCAGCAGTTTGGCTTCGGCTTCTGGTGTATCCCAGGCGGTATGATTGATAGGCGTTTTTATAGCCCCGGGACCGATGCTGTTGACCCGGATCTTATGGGGGGCGAATTCCTGGGCAATACTTTTCATCAGTTGCATGATGCCTCCTTTGCTGGCGGCATAATTCGCATGACCACCCCAGGGGATCACTTCATGGACACTGCTCATACAGATGATCTTGCCTGCGGCCCTGGATCTTTCCGGAACGATGCCCCTTCGTAAAAACTCACGGATAGCTTCACGCGCGCAAAGGAACTGGCCGGTGAGATTTACACCTATTACAAAATTCCATTGTTCCAGGGTCATCTCCTGAAAAGGAGAGTCGCGTTGAAGGCCGGCATTGTTAACCAGGATATCCACGGTACCGAATTGAGCGATCACCTCTGCGAACATTTTTTGTACTTCGTTTTCCTTGCTTACATCGCATTGATAACAAATACCTGTGCCGCCTGCATTTTTAATATCCGTAAGGACCCCTTCTGCTGCGGAAAGAGTGGCTGCAACGGGATAATTAACGACTACCGTAGCGCCGGCCGCCGCTAATGCCCGGGATACGCCGGCCCCGATTCCGGAACTGGCGCCGGTAACGATGGCGATCTGTCCGGCTAGTTTTTTTTCCATGATTAATTATTTTAAGGGTAGGGATGCAGGAGCGTCAGGAGTAGGCAAGCGGTTGTTCCTCAATTCAATGTAGCGATTAAATCATTGCCATCGGGTCGGTGGATATTAATTTTTAGGATTTTTTTTAAAATGTAGACAGACTTGTCTGAATATTTCTATATTTGTGTCGCGAAACGTCCATGATCACCTTTTCGGGTAAAAATGGATCTTACTTCAATTCTGTAAAAAGGTAGCAACCAGGGGGAGGCAAGTATGGTGACAAAAGCCGGAACAAAAGCGACGGTAGCAAAGGCACCGGATGCAAAAGCGACGGAAATGTCGGTGAGGGATCATATTGTGGAGACCGCCTGCCGTCTGTTTTATACCCAGGGCTACAACCTGACGGGAATAAACCAGATCATTGAAGAAGCCGGAGTGGCCAAGGCCAGCCTGTATTACCACTTTCCTTCGAAGGAAGATCTTTGTGTGGAATACCTGAAGCAACGGTATCGTGTTTTTTGGTGCGGTAAACTGGAAGAGTATCTCGAAGGAATGACCGATGCGGCCTCGCGGATCCTCCGAACTTTCCAATGCCGTGCGGATTTTATGCTGGATACGAATTATGGGGGATGCGCCTATATCCGCATCATTGCGGAATTACCCCAGGGTAATGAAAAGATCAGGGCGCAGGTGAGACTGCAAAAAGACAAACAACGGAAATTTTTTTTGGACGAAGTGAAAAATATAAAAGGGATCGATGCCGGGCAGGCGCAGGATCTCGCTGATACTTTATTCCTTTTATATGACGGAGCGGTAATGCAATGCCAGCTTTATGAAAAACTGTGGCCGATCGACAATGCGGTGAAGGCTGTTAAAAAACTGCTCGCTTAGGGCCCAAATAAGTAGAAAAAAGTTAAAATCAGCATAGTTCAGTTTGTAATGAACTGTTTAGTCTGGAGATATTCGATCTTCCCCGAATATTACCATAGTGATGGCTTGCCAGCCAGTCATTTTATAACCAAATAGCCGGACAGCGATCTTCGTTTATCCCTGATCGTTTCCGCAAACCTGACAATTTACTATTATGTGGATCGTTCGTTTGGCCTTGCGTCGGCCCTATACTATTGGGGTGATCGCTCTTTTTATCCTGATCATGGGAGTTCTTTCCATCAAGTCTATGTTAGTGGACATTTTCCCTGTGATCGATATTCCGGTCGTCAATGTGGTGTGGAACTATCCGGGTCTCTCTGCGGAAGAAATTGAGAAGAGGGTGGTACTGCTTAGCGAGCGCGGTATCTCTTCTTCCGTCAATGGGGTAGAACATATCGAGTCCCAGTCACAGCCTGGGATCGGCCTTTTAAAAGTTTATTTTGAAAAAGGCACGGATATCGGTTCGGCCATTGCCCAAATGAATGCCGTTTCCAGTACTGTTCTCCGCCTGATGCCGCCCGGGATGCAGCCCCCTTTTATCCTTCAGTTCAATGCCTCCAATGTACCGGTTGCACAATTGACCTTAAAAAGCAAAACGCTGCCCGAAGCAAAGATCTATGACTATGCCCTGAATTTTATCCGCCTCCGCCTTTTTACGATCCCCGGTCTATCCACCCCTGCTCCTTATGGGGGTAAGACCAGACAGATCATGGTGGATATCGACAACAGGGCCCTGACGGCAAAAGGGATCTCTCCCAATGATGTTTTAAATGCCTTGCAGGCGTCCAATATCATTATTCCGGCAGGTACGACCAAGATAGGTACGAAGGAATATAATATTGCCTTGAATTCCAGCCCGGATCAATTGGCGGAATTCAACGATATCCCGGTTAAAATCGTGAACGGTCAAACCGTCACGCTGGGTGATGTGGCCAAGGTTTCGGATAGTTATGCCGATCAGGTGAACATAGTCCGGGTGGACCGCAACAGGGCAGCCTATCTCACCATTCTCAAAAAAGCGAATGCATCTACCCTGGCAGTAGTTGAAGGGGCGAGGGCGATGATCCCCCTGATCAAAGAACTGGCGCCGGAAGGCCTGGAAATGAAGATCGATTTTGACCAGTCCATATTCGTGCGTAATGCGATCGAAAGCGTATTGCACGAAGGAGTGACAGCTGCCATCCTGGTGTCGCTGATGATCCTGCTTTTTCTGGGTAGCTGGCGTAGTGTGGTCATCGTATGTACCTCTATTCCACTGGCGATCCTGGTATCTGTTATCGGACTCAATCTAACCGGGAATACGCTTAATATCATGACCCTGGGCGGTCTTTCGCTGGCCATTGGTATGTTGGTGGACGATGCGACCGTTACAGTGGAAAATATTCACCGCAACCTTGCGTTGGGCAAACCACTTACGGTTGCGATTGTGGACGGGGCAAAAGAGATCGCCACTCCGGCCCTGATGGCTACGCTAGCCATCTGTATCGTATTCTTCCCGGTAGTGCTGCTTACCGGTCCTTCCCGCTTCCTGTTTACACCAATGGCCTTATCGGTGGTCATGGCGATGCTGGCATCCTATTTTCTTTCGCGGACCCTGGTACCGGCCCTTTCCCGGATGCTGATGGAAGGAGAAGACCTGCATCATGGCGGAGAGGCGAAAGAAGGTCAACCGGAAAATCAATCTTCAATCAACAAAAAAGTCGGCTGGATGACCCGGTTTTCCCGGAGTTTCAACGGAGCCCGGGACAGGGGATTCGATCGTTTTAAAGAATCCTATGGCAGATTGCTGCATTCCATGCTTTCCAATAAAAAAACGACCTTGTTCATTGCGTTGCTGGTACTGGTAATAACAGGCGGGTTATTAAAAGTGGTGGGTACGGACTTTTTCCCTTCGACGGATGTCGGGCTGATGAAGCTCCACTTCAGGGCGCCATCGGGTACCCGCATCGAAGAGACCGAAAGACTGGTAGACCAGGCGGAGCAGCATATTCAGCAGATCATCCCAGCTGATGAGTTGAGTACGATCAATGATATGCTCGGTATCCCGGCATTTTTTAATCTCGGTTTTGTTTCTACCGACAATACCAGCAGTATGGATGCGGATATCCTGATCTCCCTCAAAGAGAAACACCGGCCGACGGTGGAATACATGAAGAAGATCAGGGAAGACCTCCGCGAGAATTTCCCTGGTTGTTCCGTTTATTTTCAGCCGGCAGATATTGTCAGCCAGGTATTGAATTTCGGATTGTCCGCCCCTATTGATATACAGATCCAGTTCCCCGATTATAATGTGTCCTGGGATTATGCCCGGAGATTACGTAACGGGATCCGCCAGATCCCGGGAACACAGGACGTAAATATTAAACAGATCCTGGATTATCCTACGATCAAATTAAATGTGGACAGGGTAAAGGCAGGTCAGATGGGGCTTACGCAAAGGGATGTGGCAAATGATATGCTGATCGCCCTGTCGTCAAGCGGAACGGTGTCCCCTTCTTATTATATCAATCCGCAGAATAATGTGAACTACCTGGTCGCGGTAAAGGTCCCGACGGAAAAATTAAATTCCGTGCAAAGCCTGCTGGCCATGCCGCTTACCCCGGCGAACAACGGGCAGGCTACCCGGCCCGTGAATGCAATAACCGATCTGCCTGCATCACAAACCCAGTCCCTGGGTAATATTGCCACGCTGAATACGGAGAACCGGTTTAACCTGGTCAATCACTACACCGTGCAGCGGGTGATGGATATAACCGCCAACATTGAAGGTAGGGATCTGGGGTCGGTCACCAAAGGCATCGAAGCAAAGATCGCCGGTTTGGGAAAATTGCCACAAGGGATGCATATCAATGTAAGGGGCCAATCCGATGTGATGAATAATTCCTTTAAGACCCTGGGGCTTGGACTTATCCTGGCTATCGCGCTGGTATATCTGCTGATGGTGGTCCTGTTCCAATCCTGGATGGATCCATTTATCATCATGATGGCGATACCCGGCGCATTCGCCGGTATCCTGTGGATGCTGGCCGTGTCGGGAACGACGATCAATGTGGTATCGCTCATGGGATCCATCGTGGCGGTAGGGATTGCCGTTTCCAATTCGATTCTCCTGGTGAGTTATGCCAACGAGGTAAGGGCAGGGACGACGATGACCGCTTTAGATGCGGCGCTGGAAGCGGGCAAGACCCGGCTTCGTCCGGTGTTGATGACTGCCATCGCGATGATCCTGGGGATGATCCCCATGGCCCTGGGAACGGGTGCGGGTGGTGAACAGAACGCTCCGCTGGGTCGTGCCGTCATCGGCGGACTGACGGTGGCAACGGTGGTTACGCTTTTTATTGTTCCGGTGGTGTATTCCATCCTGCGCAAAAAATCGCCGACCCTTCATCTGCTGGATGAAAAATTTGAACAGGAGATCGCGCAGGGAGCGCAGGTGCATGGAAATAATGCTCATCCGGTATAACCGGAAAGGTGAAAGACATCCGTAATTAAAAAATAAAGTAGCTAAAACATTCTTTTATGAGTGCTCTTAATCAGAAAAAAAGGCCCGTCAGACTGATCATCGGAGGCGGCCTGTTGATTGTCCTGGCGGCCTTAGCCTTGTTGCTGTTGATCAGTAAAGAAAATATCAGTATCGCGGGTGAAGTAAAGGCCAGGGATAATGCCTTTAAAAAAGGCCCTGTGGTGACAATCGTGTCGGTCGGTCATTCTGCCCCGCAAAGGGAACTGATTCTTATCGGGGAGGCCCGGCCTTTCCAGAATGCCGTTTTGTACGCCAAGACCAGTGGTTACCTGGATAAGATTCTGGTAGACAAAGGAGACAAGGTTAGACAGGGGCAACTATTAGCTACTATCCTCTCCCCCGAAGTGGACCAGGAATACCAGGCAGCCATAGCCGATCTCGAGAACAAACGCAGGGTCCTCGACCGGGATAAGAAACTGCTGCAGAAAGATTATATTTCTACGGAAGATAAAGAACAAACCGAGACAGGAGTGAAAATGGCCGAGGCCCGGGTAAAATCCCTGCAGGAACAACAGCAGTACAAAAACATCATCGCTCCCTTTTCCGGCACGGTGACGGCCCGTTTTGCCGACCGGGGAGCCCTGGTCCAGAATGCGACCAATTCGCAAACCAGCGCCTTGCCGGTAGTTACGGTGGCGCAATTGGATAAGATCCGCATCTATGTATATATTGAACAAAAGGATGCGGCTTATGTCCGCAACGGATATCCGGTTGTGATCACTCTATCGGAGCGCCCTGCTTTCTCCATAAAAGCAAAAGTACTCCGGATGGCGGGAGAACTGGATCCCCGTACGAGGATGATGCTTGCCGAAATAGATCTGCCCAATACAAAGGATGCGATCATTCCCGGTAGTTATGTGCAGGTGCATATTCAGGGACCCGCAACCTCCCGGCTACAAATTCCTTCAGATGCCCTGGTTTTACGGAAGGAAAAATATTTCGTCGCTTTGGTCAGGCCGGACAATACCCTTCATTTCCAGGAAATCGGTCTGGGTGAAAATACCGGCGTAACGGCAACGGTGATGAGCGGGTTGCAGGAAAGTGACCGGGTTGCCGTGCATGTCGGGGAAGACCTGACAGAAGGCCAGCAAGTAAGACCGGAAAAGTGAGCAGGAAAGGTCGTATACATTTAACCGAACAACAGTTCGCCGTTTACAAGGGCGAATGTAAATACAAATGGAAGGAATATGAATCGCAAGAAAAATAAAATGGCCCGGGTGAAGGCCATAACCCTGTTGGCATTGGCAGGCATATTAATTTTTTCGGATAAGACATTTTCACAGGATGCCATGAATACTCCGCAGGTGCAACAACAGACGCCGCAAAAGATCCTGAGCCTTCAGGACTGCCTGGATATAGGTTTTGCCCGTTCGACGGAAGTATTAAAAGGAAGGAATAATGTAGAACTGGCAGGAGCCCTGGTCTTAAATGCCTATGGACAATTCCTGCCCGATCTTAATGCAGGAGCCGGTTATAATTATTCCACCGGCAAAAATTTTGTCAGTGTTTCAGGACCTACGGTAGTTAATGCCAACCGGAGCGCTTTTAATTATCAGTTGACCAGCACGCTTAATTTGTTCACCGGGCATTATAATTATGCCTCGCTGAAAGCAGCTACCCTGAATAAAAAAAGTTCCGAATTAACGCTGCAAAGAGCCGAACAGCAGATCAGCCTGGATATTACCCAAACCTTTTTACAGGTAATGCTGGATAAAAAAGTGGTATCGCTGGAACAGGAGAACTGGAAGACATCCATGGACCGTGAGAAACAGCTCACTGCGCTGACAGAAGTAGGCCGCAAGGCCCTGGCAGATCTTTATCAGCAACAGGCACAGACCAGCCGTGACCAGTCCTCGCTGATCAATGCGCAGAACCGCCTTCGTACCGACAAGATCCTTTTGCTAAAAAAATTACGGCTGGATTCATTGGACCGCTTTGAATTCGGGGAAGTGCCTGTGGATGAACAACCTCAGGCGGAACTGTATGGCGATGGACAATCCCTGGTCCGTAAGGCCCTTTCTCAACGGGTAGATCTGCAATCCTACAAATTGGACAAAGAGGTAGCCGATTGGAATATTCAGAAATTCAGGAGCGGCTATCTTCCCCGGGTATTTTTGGGCGCCGGCGTTTTTTCCAACGGGGCCTATTTTGATAAGTTGTATGTAAATGGAGTAAATACCAAACCAGGCTCTCAATCCGGGATCGGGGACCAGTTGACCAGTCAGATCAACGGATCCGTGTCGGTTAACGCTTCCTGGGCTCTCTTCGATCGTTATTATACCCGCTCGAATACCGCCATTGCAAAAATCGTTTCCCGCAACGCACAGATAGATCTGGAGAACCAGCATATCCAGATCGTTTCGGAAATGCAGCAGGCATATGGAGATTATACGACCTCCCTGCAACAGATCACCACGGCGGAAAAAGGGGTGATCGCCGCAGAGAAAGCCTTTGAAACCCTTAATGGCCGTTACCGCGAGGGCGCAGCGAATTTTATTGAATTATCTACAGCTCAGATCAATCTCCTGGAAGCCCGGCAGAACAAGATCCAGTCGATCATTTCCCTGATGCTGCAAAAAAAGGTTATCGATTTTTACCTGGGGAATTAAAAAAATTACCCTGGCGGGAAAGATCAACAGGGCATATTCCAGCCAAAATGGTCGGTTGTTCTTCCGTAACGGATATCATCGAGATCGATCCGCAAAGAAAGGGCAAGACCCTGCCGGCCATTTCCATTGGGCAGGGAATAATCGATCCCATCGATGCCGATAGTGCGGATCGGAGATACCACCGCAGCGGTTCCGGATCCGAAAGCTTCTGTAATAGTACCTTTTTCAAAGGCATGCTGTAGTTCGTCTACGCTGATACGACGTTCCTCGACCGTTATATTTGCTTTTTTTGCCAGCTGTATAAGAGAATCCCGGGTAACCCCGTCGAGTATGGAATCCGATAAAGGAGGAGTGACCAGTTTGCCCTGAAGGACAAAAAATACATTCATCGTACCAGACTCTTCCAGGTATTTATTTTCTGCTCCATCCGTCCATAATACCTGGTCGAACCCCTGTTCTTTTGCTTTTTGGGCGGGGTAAAAGGCTCCGCCGTAATTGCCCCCGCATTTGGCATAACCCGTACCTCCGCTAGCCGCGCGGACGAATTGTCTTTCGATCTTTACTCTTAAGGGACGCGGGTAATAAGCCCCCGAAGGACTGCAGACAATGGCATAACGGTATTCTTCGGAAATTTTTACACCGAGTCTTGCTTCCGTGGCGATAATAAAGGGTCGGATATACAAGGCTCCTCCGGAAATGGCCGGTATCCATTCCTTTTCCAGCGCTGCCAGCTGACGAAGGCCTTCTACAAATACCTCATAAGACACGACGGGCATACATAATCTTTCTGCAGACCGGAGTAGTCTTTCATAATGTTTCTGCGGACGGAAAATATTGACCCGCCCATCCTCCATCCGGAAAGCCTTCATCCCTTCGAAAATAGTCTGTCCATAATGCAGACCCAGCGCGGTTGGACTAAGTGAAAAATTTTGAAAAGGAATGATCTTAGGTTTTTGCCACCTTCCGGCTGCAAAATCGCAAACCAGCATGTGGTCAGTATTGTGCTGACCGAATTCCAGGTGGTCGAAATCCACTTCGTTTATCCGTGACGCGGCGACCCGTTGAACGGGGATGTGGAGAGCGGTATTGATTTCCATGATCTTATATTTATTTAATGCGTTAATTCATTTCCGATCCGCAGACTGGCCTGTACCAATTCATCAAAGTCTTCCCGTACACTGCGGTGATTGGTGATCGCCACCCGGATCGTATAGCGTCCGTTCAGCACGGTATAAGTAGGAACGGCAACTCCTTCTTCATGCAAACGGATAAGGATCTCTTTATTCAGGATATTCAATTCCTTTTCGTCGAGGTTGCCGGGATTATAACGATAACAGACAATGTTCAGGGAAACGTCTGTCAATAACTCGAGCTCTCTGCTTTTTGTGATGAGATTACCCAGGTATTGAGCCTGTTGCAGATTCTGACGGACCAATCCGGCATATTTCTGTATGCCATTTTCCTTTAACAACATCCATACTTTCAGGGCCTTAAATCCGCGGGATAATTCCAGACCGTAGTTGGAGAAAGGATCAGGACCACCGGAGGCACCTCTTTCATGATGCATCAGGTAATTGACGGATGAACTAAAGGCTGCCTTATGTGCCGCTGCGTTCCTGAACAACACACATCCTACTTCATAATTCATGTAAAACCATTTGTGAAAGTCGAAGCTCAGGCTATCAGCCGCTTCTATACCCTTCAGGGTTTCGCCGAATTCCGGCAACAATTTCGGGACGGCCCCGAAGGCCCCGTCAATATGGAACCAGCATTTTTCCTGTTTGGCAATCGTTGCCAGACCGGAGAGATCATCGATGGCTCCCGTATTCACGGTCCCGGCATTTCCTACCACGCAGAAGGGCAGATACCCTGCTTCCCGGTCATCACGGATCGTTTGTTGCAATACATCCAGCCGGATCCGGTAGTCATTATCCACCGGAACCTTACGGAAATATTCACTGCCGATGCCGATCACTTCGACACCTTTCAGCAGGCAATTATGGGTTTCGGAAGATCCGTAAATGATCAATTGTGCGGACGCGGCCCTGATCCCTTTTTGTTTGATCCGATCATTAAAATGGTTGCGGGCGACGACAAGCGCGGTGATATTGGCTATCGAAGCACCGCTTGTCAGGATACCGCTTGCGGAGGCAGGAAAGCCGAAGATCTCTTTGCTCCAGTCAAGGACCTGGTGTTCCACCAGCATCGGGGAATGATCTCCAATGGCGACATTTGCATTCATACCGCTGGCCAGCATATCGGACAACATCCCGAAAGGGGTGCCTCCTCCCTGTACCCAACCCCAAAAACGGGGATGAATATTATTACAATTATAGGGAAGGATCTGCCTGGTAAAGTCTTCGTAAACAGCCGCTGCCGGCTGAGGCTGACGGGGCAGCGGTTTTTTCAGGCTGCTTCGGGCACTGGCAGGGATGTTTTGCCAGGCGGGCCTTTCTCTTACTGACTGCAGATAATCCATCATATCGTCTACCATCCGGTGGCCGAGCGTCCTGAGTTCTTCCCAGTTGCCGGGATCGAGCGTTTGTTCTGTGGTTTGGTTTTCCTGCTGTATTTCAGTCGGTTCCATAGTTTTTATATTTTCAATTGCATGGTCTTATATTCTTAAACAAATTTCTCTCTTATTTTTGGAATAAAACAGATGCAGATTTATTAATTTTGACTAGATCAGATCGAAAGCATATGAGCAAAAAACTATTTAATGACCAGGATCATCTTTATCTGCAGGTGGCCGAAGGGCTGGAAAAGATGATTGGGGAAGAGACCCTCAGGATCGGGGACAAGCTGCCTTCCGTTCGGATGCTGAGCGAAGAATACGGGATAAGTATGGGCACGGCTTTTCAGGCTTATTATCACCTGGAAGGGAAGGGATTGATCGAGGCCAGGCCAAAATCGGGTTATTATGTCCGCTTTAATTTCCGCCGGCTGCCGGGGCTACCCAGGGTATCTGAGCCGGAACAGATGGCGAGCCCGGTAAGCGTGCAGGATATGATCGCGGCAGTTTTCAGTAATATTTCCTCGGATGACCTGATCAATTTTTCCATCGCAGCCCCGCACTTAAGTTTATTGCCGGCGGCAAAACTAAATAAATCATTGGTCCATGCCATGCGTGCTTCGCGTCATTATGGGATCCAGTACGAAGATATCCAGGGCAATAGAGAATTGCGGAGACAGTTGGCCAAACTGGCTTTTAACTGGGGCGGCAAAGTGAAAGAGGAAGAGGTGGTCATCACCGCCGGTTGTATGGAAGCGTTAGCTATGTGCCTGAAGGCGGTGACTCAGCCCGGGGATACCGTAGCTATAGAGAACCCTACTTATTTCGGCATCTTCCAGGTAATAGAAAGCATGGGGTTGAAGATCTTGGAGATCCCGGCTGATCCCATCACCGGGCTTGATCCTGCGCATCTGGAAGCC
Organism: Flavitalea flava; assembly: GCF_054461575.1. Lineage (NCBI taxonomy): Bacteria > Pseudomonadati > Bacteroidota > Chitinophagia > Chitinophagales > Chitinophagaceae > Flavitalea > Flavitalea flava. The sequence continues at coordinate 1,452 of NZ_JBTLQH010000067.1, read as the reverse complement.
CTTATGGATAAGTTTCCCATAAAGGCCTGCGTATTCGTAACCAACTTCAGCAATCCCCTGGGCAGTTGTATGCCCGACGAAAAAAAGAAGGCCCTGGTGGAACTGATCACCCGGCGTCGTATCCCCCTGATCGAGGACGATATTTATGGAGAACTCTATTTTGGCCGTCATCGTCCGAAGACCTGTAAGACTTTTGATAAAGAAGGGTGGGTGCTGCAATGCAGTTCCCTGTCAAAATCGCTTGCTCCGGGCTATCGTATCGGATGGGCGATCCCGGGTCGTTTTACCGGGCAGGTAGTAAGACTTAAACTGATCCATACGGTGACCGGCACGACGATCACTCAGCAGGCCATCGCCCATTTTTTAAGTATAGGGCGTTATGAATACCATTTGAAAAAATTGCGTAAGGCATTGCATACCCAATGCCTGCGGTATACGCAGGCCATCATGTCCTATTTTCCGGAGGGGACAAAGATCTCCAGGCCACAGGGCGGTTTTGTCCTTTGGCTGGAGCTGGATCAAAAACTGAATGCTTATAAATTATACCAGGAAGCCTTAAAACATCAGATCTCCGTAGCTCCCGGTCAGCTGTTTTCCGGACAGGGACAGTTCGCCAATTGTTTGCGGATCAGTTATGGCCGGCCCTGGGATCAGGAAGTAGAAGATGGATTAAAGACCCTGGGCAGGCTGATCAAAAAAATGATCTGATCAAAAAATATTCCGGCAAGACAATATATTAACTAATTCCAAATATGGACAAAAAAACGTATATTTAAGTAGGCGGTCATCTCCATTCTTAATGATCCGCTCCGCTCTTTATTGCTCATCTAAAATTTTGCCACATGAACTTCGTACAACGCATTGAGTATTGGGGGGACAGGCACCATCCCCAATGGCTGGATTTTTTACGCATTGCCTTGGGTATCTTCCTTTGTTTCAAAGGAGTTCAGTTTTTGTATAATATGGGAAGCATGCTGAATCTGATGACCAGCAAGATGGCCTTCGGCTCCTTCACCTCGATCCTGATGAGCAATTATATTTCCTTCGCCCATATATTGGGAGGGATCCTTTTGATACTGGGAGTACTCACCCGTTTTGCCTGTATACTGCAGATACCCATTTTATTGGGGGCGATATTTTTTATAGGACTATCACCCGATATGTACCGGCCTTTTTCCGAATTATTACTTTCCATCGTGGTATTCCTGTTACTGGTTCTTTTCCTGATCGTTGGAAACGGGAAAATAGCCTTCCTTAAGTTCGAGAAAGAGTAAAGCTGAAGGGTTTTGTTTAAAAGTTAAACCCTTCAGGTTTACTCTTTCTGACGTCTCTGATGTCGTGGCCTACGGCCCGCCGGCGAACTGTGTTCGCCATTTTTTGTGCGCCAGGCATGTTCATTAGCTCTAAGGTGGAAGTCCTGAACGAGCGAGGTAGTACGAATCGTTAGCCAAA
>NZ_JBTLQH010000066.1:0-26855 GCF_054461575.1 Flavitalea flava | reverse complement strand
TCGTGTACATGTACCGGGTCCTTAGCTATATTATATCCGAATTCATCCGTCTCTCCATAAACGCCTGGTCTTACGCCACCACCGGCCATCCAGATGGTAAAACAGCGCGGATGATGATCCCGCCCATAATTACCCGGTGTCAGCTTCCCCTGGCAATAATTGGTACGGCCGAATTCTCCTCCCCAGATCACCAGCGTTTCATCCAGCAAGCCCCGTTGTTTGAGATCCTGAACCAGGGCAGCGGAGGCCTGATCCGTATCTCTGCATTGGCCGCGGATCTCAAAAGGCAGATTATTATGGCCATCCCAACCCTGGTGATACAACTGAACAAAACGAACCCCGCTCTCCGACAACTTCCTGGCCAGCAGGCAGTTTGCGGCAAAAGTTCCAGGGACAAGGCAATCAGGACCATATAATTTGAGGGTGCCTTCCGGCTCCTTGGAGAGATCGGTAATTTCCGGAACCGCGGTTTGCATCCTGTAGGCCATTTCATACTGGCTGATCTTCGTATTGATCTCCGGATCGCCGAAAGTTGTGTAGGATTCCTGGTTCAGGGCTGCAAGCTGATCCAGCATTTTCCGTCTTTCCTTTTTATCCATCCCCTCAGGATCAGCCAGATAAAGAACGGGATTTTCTCCACTGCTGAATTGGACGCCCTGGTGAATCGAGTCCAGGAAGCCGTTGGACCATAATTTCGAATAAACACCCTGTCCGTTTCCTTTTCCTTTGGATAAAAGAACACAGAATGCGGGAAGGTTTTTATTCTCGCTACCCAATCCATAACTCAGCCAGGAACCCATGCTGGGTCTGTTGCCCTGCTGCGCTCCCGTTTGAAAAAAGGTCAGGGCAGGATCGTGATTTATCGCTTCGGTAAACATGCTCTTTACAAAACAGATATCATCGACCACTCCGGAGGTATGGGGAAGCAATTCACTTAGCCATGCCCGTGACTGGCCGTATTGCCCGAACTGGAAGCCGGTTCCCGCCAGGGGAAACTTGGTTTGATTGGCTGTCATGCCCGTCAGTCTTTGTCCTCCGCGTATGGAAGGAGGGAGATCCTCCCCCTGCATCTTGTTGAGCAGGGGTTTATAATCGAAAAGATCCAGCTGGGATGGAGCGCCGTTCTGAAAAAGATAAATGATCCGTTTGGCTTTCGGGGCAAAATGGGGAAGCCCGGAGAGCAGCATATCTTCTTCGCTGCTCTTGAAAAGGTCAGGGATCAGCAGAGAACCCAGGGCGATGCTACCAACGCCAAGGCCCAGTTTGGACAGGAATCTCCGGCGGTTTAAATGCAAACTATGTTCAAGGATTTCCTTCTCCATTTTTCTCTTTTTTTAAAACGTATTTTTAAAACATCCGGCTTTCGTGCACGCTGTGTTATTATGTCTTGGTGATCGTCTCTTCCAGGTTATACAGCATACTGACCAGTTTCATCAACGCCGCGGAAACATTTTTATCCGCAGTTTTGTCATGGGGGTATTCCCCGGCATCAAGGGTTTTGACAGCATCGATTTTATTATTCCGCATGGACTCCAATTGTCCATGATAATAATTTTCCAGGATGGTCAATTCCTTTTCGGAAGGCATACGGCATACGATCAGCCGGAAGCCCTTTACGATCTTTTCCTTTTCAGAAGATGTTTCCACAGCCAGTTTTTCCGCCAGCACCCGGGATGCTTCCAGCACGGTCGGATCATTCAGCATAGCCAGCGCCTGCAGTGGGGTATTGGTCCGCAAACGCCGCACTTCACATTGATCCCTGTTGCTGGCATCGAAAAGGGCCATGATGGCAGGAGGAACTGTTAATTTGATGAAGGTATACATGCCTCTTCTGTATAAGGAATCATGATGATCCTGTTTGTAAGTAGCCAATACGCCTCTTCCGGAAGAAGCGGTTTCCCATAGCCCGGTTGGTTGATAGGGCTTTACGCTCGGACCTCCGATCGTTTTTACCAGCAGGCCGCTGCCCGACAAAACGAGATCACGTACCAATTCAGCAGACAGTCTGTTCCTTGGGCCCCTTGACAACCAGGTATTCTCAGGATCTTTCTCTTGTTTGACGGAAGATGTCTTTGCCGATTGCCGGTAAGTAGCCGATAAAACGATTTGTTTAACAAGCCGTTTAACATTCCAGCCATTCTCCATAAAATCCGCTGCCAGCCAGTCTAATAATTCAGGATGAGTCGGAAGATCACCCTGCATGCCAAAATCACCGGCACTTTTTACGATCCCTTTTCCAAAAAGCTCCTGCCAGACCTGGTTAACGAAGACCCTTGCCGTAAGCGGGTTATTTTTGCTTACCGTCCATTCAGCAAGGCCCAGACGGTTACGGGGCAAACGAACCGTATCGAATGGCATTACAGCGCGCAATGCCATCGGTTGCACTTCCTCTGCCGGAGCATCGTACCTTCCCCTGGACAATAAATAGGTTTTCCGCAGCGTATCCCTTTCTCCCATAACAGAGACCATCATTGTGCTGGTATCTCTTTTATTGATGAAGGATAGCACGTTCCGCGTATCGGTATCGTTAATGGTCATCAGAGGCATCTTCGCCGGTTTGGATGTACTTACGTCCCCTTCATAACCCACTTCTTTGGTATTGTTAAAAAAGGCCAGGAGCGAATAATAATCTTTCTGGGAAAAAGGATCGTATTTGTGATCATGACATTGCGCACATTCGACAGAAAGACCCATGATTCCTTTGCCAAAAGTCTTTGTTTTATCGATCAGGTATTCGACGCGGTATTCTTCCGGTACCACGCCACCTTCTTCGGTGTATTTATGATTGCGGAAAAACGCAGTAGCGAGTATTTGTTCTTTGGTAGCACCTGGAAGCATGTCTCCGGCGATCTGCCAGGTAACGAAACGGTCATAAGGCATATTCTCATTAAAGGCATGGATCACCCAATCCCGCCACGGCCATTGAGATCTGATATTATCATCCTGGTATCCATAGCTGTCTGCATACCGCGCTACATCCAGCCAATGCAAGGCCATTTTTTCTCCGTACTGCGGCGTATTCAGCAAGGCATCCACCATTTTCTCATAAGCATCGCTGTTCTTGTCCGCACCAAACCGGTCCATTTGTTCCAGGGAAGGCGGAAGACCGGTAAGATCCAGGCAAATACGTTTGAGTAAATGTTCTTTATCCGCTTCTCCGTTGGGCACCAATTCCATGGCGTCCAGTTTATGCTGAATAAAATAATCGATCTCGTTTTTGACCAGGCCTTTGTCCTTAACAGCAGGCAAAGGAGCTTTAACAGGAACGTTAAAAGCCCAATGTCGTTCATATTTCGCGCCCTCGCGGATCCATTGTTCAAAAAGACGGGTCTCATATTCTGTTAATGCGCCCAGATGCGCATCGGGTGGCGGCATCTTTAAAGACGCATCCGTAGAGGCAACCCTTCTTAACAGATCTGACATGCCGGGATTGCCCGGTACAATGGCAAAATGCCCCTTGGTCACCTTTAGCGGAGCATAAGCGCTGTCGGCAATATCCAATCGTAAATGCGCTTCCCGATGATTGGCATCCGGTCCGTGACATTTGAAACATTTATCGGAAAGAATGGGGCGAATATGGAAATTGAAGCTCACCTTGTCAGGTAAACTGCCCGATCCGCCTTCCTTATTATTATGAAAGCAGGAAGAGCCTGAAAATACAGCCCCTGTAATGACTAATAATATAATTGCGCTACGTAACCTCATCCCGGTTTATTTTTTCAATTATGGCAAAGCAATATCTAAATCAGCTACCTACAATATCGTTTATTTCCTGCTAAATCCAGCATCATTTAACCTTTACTTCCTGTTCCCAGCCTGTATCTTTTAAGGCAGCCTCATTTTCCTTCCGGAGAAAATCGTTATCCGCCAGATTATCGGTTTTCCAATTCAGAAGAGCTTCATCCGGCACTACGTCGACAGGGATCCGCCAGGAACTGGTGGTTTCTCCATAAGAAAGATTGGATTGTAAATTATAACAGGATATGATGGACCATCGGGCCCCGTCGGATAAATTAGCTTCCGAACGGTGCATCAGGTTACTATGGAAGAATAAGGCATCTCCGGGTGACAATTCGCAATACAGAAGATCCATTGTCTTCAGGGCATTAGCGACCATTTCAGCATCGGCGCCCACCTGTTCACCGGCAAAACCGTGATTGACCCGGCCCATCTTATGCGATCCGGTGATCACCTGCAAACAGCCATTCTCTTTAGTAGCCGGGGTTAAGGCTACCATGACACTGATCATCTGATCCGGGAACATGAACTGGTTCTTATACCAATAGCCAAAATCCTGGTGCCATTCCCATGCCCCACCCACCTTCGGTTCCTTCTGCATCAATTTAGTATGGAAATGGCAGATGGGAGAATCGCTGCCGAGTAACTGCGTTAAAGCATAGACCATCTTTTCACTGCGGGAAAGATAACCGAATACATCGTTACCTGGCGTAAACCATAAGGATAACTTTGTTTTTTTTCCGGTCTGATCATTCAGGTCCAGCGCATTATTTTTCACGCCTTCGTCTTCCACCGCCACACTGTGCAAACGCGCTACCTCCTCCGGCTTACAAAAAGCCTTTACGATGAGATACCCGTCCCGGTGATAAGCCTTCACCTGTTCAAATGAGAATTTCGATTGGGGCATTGGCAAGCATTTTACTTCAAATTTAGACCTAATCTGTATCCATTGCTACCTGTATTCTAGGCAGAAATGATACTTTTCTAACCAATTCTCCGATTTATTATAGTATTTTGTAGCATAAAAATTGAAATATGAAGCCCGTGCTGGAACATCTTCCCCTGGAACCGGAAGAATCCTTTGTTGCCAAATTCTTTGATTATCCCTATTACCCAACTCCCTGGCACTTTCATCCCGAATATGAACTGGTGCTGGTAACCGAAAGCACCGGCAAACGATTCATTGGGGATAATATCAGTAATTTTAAGCCCGGCGATCTTTCCTTTATCGGACCTGATCTACCTCACCTGTTCCGCAATGATCCGTCCTGGTACAAACCCAAATCCCGTCTGCGGGCAAAATCCATAGTCATCCATTTCTCTGAAAACTCCTTTGGAAAGGATTTTTTCAACCTTCCCGAAACCGCAAAACTGCAGGCATTACTGGCCAGGTCAGTCAAGGGATTGGAAATTACCGGAAAGACCAATGAAAAAGTCAGCAAAAACATGCACGAGCTTCTTCAATTGAAAGGACTGGCCCGTTGGATGAAACTGGTCGACATCCTGCACACGCTGTCCGGATCAAGAGACTGGCGGGCCATTTCCAGTACACATCTTCAGGGAAAGAATGAACTGGAATCAGACCGTCTGAATGCCATATTTGAATTTGTAATGAAAAACTTCAAACACAACATCTCTGTTACCGAGGCAGCCAGGATCGTAAACCTGGCAGAAAATTCTTTTTCCCGGTATTTCAGCAAAAGGACCCGGAAGTCCTTTACCGGTTTTGTCAACGAGATCCGTCTCCATCATGCCTGCCAGCTGCTAAAGGAAAATAAAAGCAGCATCTCTGCCATTTGTTTTGAATGCGGTTTCAATAACCTGTCCAATTTTAACCGGCAATTCAAAAACACGTACCAGATGAGCCCTTTGGTTTATCGCAAAACGATTACCGGGCAATAGTATTCCCATATTCCAGTATTCCGGTAACCGTCAATTCTCCGGACAATATCATAACGACACTCCCCTCTTCCAGGGAATAAAATCATCCTGCACATGACGCACCGCTGCGATCTCGGTTTCTCCGCTCGCCACACTGATCACATAATCCAGTATCCGCTCGCCGGCTTCCCGGATGGTCTCTTTTCCTTCAATGATAGTACCTGTATTGATATCGATGATATCCCGCATCCTTTCGAACAATGCCGTATTGGTAGCGATCTTTACTACCGGGGCAACCGGATTCCCTGTTGGTGTACCCAATCCAGTGGTAAATAACACGATATTCGCCCCTGAAGCAACTTCTGCCGTAGTAGACTCCACATCATTACCTGGAGTGCATAATAAATTCAGGCCCGGCCGGGTTTGTTTTTCAGGATAATCCAGCACGGCGGTAACCGGTGAGGTCCCCCCTTTTTTGGCAGCACCTGCCGATTTGATGGCATCGGTGATCAATCCATCCTTGATATTCCCGGGAGAAGGGTTCATATCGAAACCGCTTCCCACGGCCCTCGCTCTTTCGTTATAGGTTCGCATCAGATGGGAGAACCGTTCGGCAGTACCGGTATCTACGCACCGGTCACTCAGGTCCTGCTCTACGCCGCACAGCTCGGGGAATTCCGAAAGAATGACTGACCCACCCAACGCTACCAGCAGATCGGAAGTATAACCGATGGCCGGGTTGGCGGAGATCCCCGAGAAACCATCCGAGCCTCCGCATTCCAGGCCGATACATAAATGGCTGAGCGGAGCCGGTTGGCGCTCCTGCCGGTTAGCTTCGATCAATCCTGCAAAAGTCTGTTTGATAGCTTCCGATAAAAGTGCAGATTCTTTGCCTATTTTTTGTTGCTCCAGGATATACATTGGTTTGGAAAACTGTGGGGATCGTTTTTTGATTTCCTCTTCCAGCATGCTGACCTGCGCATTCTGACAACCCAGGCTCAATACGGTGGCCCCTGCGACATTGGGATGCGTGATATATCCTGCAAGCAAACCGCACAGAGCCTGGGCATCCTGTCTTGTTCCACCGCAGCCGCCGTCATGAGTCAGGAACTTGATCCCATCGATATTCGGGAAAAGACGATTATTGGCATGCAGGGCATAATCAGCCTGGAGATCTGTTTGCAGGATCTGCTCAACGCTTTTACCGGCTTTATATAATTCGATCAGCTGCCTTGACTGTAATTGGTAAGACCGGTTCCGGCCATAACCCAGATCGTTTACCAACGCCTGCTGAAGGACATCCAAATTCCTGTTCTCGCAGAATACCATCGGAATGACTACCCAGTAATTGCCCGTTCCCACACTTCCATCGGCACGATGATAACCTCTGAATGTGCGGCCTTCGAATTTGGAGATATCCGGTTTCGACCAATCCGTTTTGCGATCCCCGACCGTAAAATCACTGGCCGCATGTTTCACATTGGCCGTACTGATAAGGCCTCCTTTGGAGATCGGTTGCTGGGCCTTACCTACGAGTACCCCGTACATGATGATAGAGTCCCCTGTAGCGAGATCATCGGTCGCAAATTTATGTTTAGCCTTTACAGGTTCCAGGATCTTATATTCCACGCCTTCGAAATTAATTTTTTCATCTTTAGCCAGATCTTTCAATGCCACCAGGACATTATCACCTGCGTGTACTTTCAAAACGGTTTGTTGCGTATTCATAAATCTTTTTTATATGTGTTTTCTACGAAGTAAAGTCTACTCCTTTATAAAACCTGACCCCTAACCTGCACCAGTCCGGTAGTTATGCCGCTGGAAATTAATACATTCAATTTTTCCTTCACAGCCTGCTCCCATCCTTTTAATTGAGTCAGGTCGGTTCCCCATAACGATTCGTTTTTTAAAACAAGAGCAACCAATTCATCAGGCGTCCGGTCTTTCCAGCTTTCAAAGAAATAAGCTGCCTTATCATCATTGATCGGATAATACTGATCCCTGATCTTTCCCTGATAAATATCCTTCTCTTTTCCTTCCGCCCGCATGAACAGCAGGTAAGCGGCAAAACCCAGGGCAAAATGTTCCGGCACCGTATCGTGATCCAGGTAATGCTGCAGTAATACCGGAATATTGCGCATGCGCATCTTGGAAGAGTATTGCATAGTAATGCTTATCCATTGATGCTGAATATGAGGATTACGGAACCGGTCAAGTACTTTTAAGCCGAAATCCCTGGCCTCCTGTAAGGGAAGTGTATACGGAATGGCCGGCGCAATTTCCTTCAGCATCAATGCGGAAACAAAGGAAGAAAAATCCGGATCATCCATAGCCTTTTTTACGGAACCGAAGCCTGCCAGGAAAGCCAGACCGCAGCTTAGGGTATGTGTTCCATTCAAAAGACGCAGTTTCAATTCCCGGTAGATATCGATATCGGGCCGGATGATCACACCCGGATCGGCTGCGGCAAAAGAAAGGACGCTTTGCACTTTTTCATCTCCTTCTATAGCCCACAAACGATATACTTCCGATATGGACAACAGATCGTCAAGGTAACCAAGATCTTGTTGCAATTGCTGTAAGGTAGCCGCATCGGGTCTGCCCGGCACGATCCGGTCCACCAGGGAATTACAGAACCGGCAGTGTTGATCCACCCAGTTGCTGAATTCTGTTTCCAGCCGGTTGGCTTGTGTCAGTTCTTTTATGATGGATGCCAATTTTTTACCGTTCCCGATGATCAGTTCCGTCGGCACGATCACCATTCCGCTTTCCGGACTGCCGTTAAATGTTTTATAACGTGCATACAAAAAGGCCAGTAATTTTCCGGGGAAAGAAACAGGCGGTTTTGCCTGGATTGGGTTTGTGTCTATATCGTCCTGAACCAACTGAATACCTACTTCAGTGGTATTGGAAATAATGATCTGCAATGCAGGATTGGCGGCGCACAGCAGGATCTCCTCCCATTGGTCACGGGCGGACAGCACCCTGCTGATCGCGGAGCAAATGATATTTTCTTCTATTTTTTTCCCATCTTCCAACCCACGGATACACAAAGTATAAAGACCGTCCTGCCGGTCAAAGGCATCTGCCCCCCCGGAGTCGGTGGATTTGACGACAACGATCCTTCCGTTAAAAATTCCCTGACGATTCGCTTTGTCAATAAAATAATCCGGTAATCCCCGCAATAAAACACCTGTCCCGAATTGCAGCACTTTTTCCGGCATGTCAAAAATATCCCCGTCGGGCTTGACCAATACCGGTGCTTTAATACCTTCAAGATTGTCTTTAGAAAGTTGCATAATTATTTACTTATCCTTTATTAATTCGATTCATACGTTAGCCTGCATCCGCTACCCTTCTTCCCTTACCGACCTGACCAGTTCCAGGGCGGTAACCGTTTGTTGATATAACGTATCATATTGTTCATTCTTCAAAACATCCTTACTGATGAGTTTGCTGCCCATCCCAACGGCACAAACGCCAGACTTGAACCACGAACTTATATTGCCACGGTTCAGTTCCACTCCGCCTGTAGGAATGAATAATTGCCCGGGAAACAGCTCCCGGATCGAGCTGACAAATTCAGGCCCGAGAATATTTGCCGGAAATAATTTGATCAGCGCCGCCTGGCATTGCTGGGCCGTAAAGATCTCTGTAGGCGTCATACAACCTGGAATCCATAGCAGTCCGGCATTATCTGCCATTACGGCTACTTCCCGGTTTACGACGGGGGACACGATGAAGTCAGCCCCGGCCTGTATAAAAGCTCCGGCTTCTTCTACGGTTTTAATAGTGCCGATCCCAAGATGCAGATCCGGTGCCTCAATCGTCAATACTTGTTTGATAGCTATAAAATTATCCAGGGCCGCGTTACCGCGGTTCGTGTATTCCAGGGCGCGGATCCCTGCTTTATACAGGGTCCTGATGATCCCGAGGCTAACCGCTGCATCTTCCCAATAGAACAAAGGAAGCAGACCCTGATCCAGGATACTTTGCAAGGCTATTTTTTTATCACTCATAGGTCTTTATGGATTTTTCGATGTCGCTTACGGTTTGGTTCGTGGCGTCACTGGTTATGAATAATTTCTGAAAAGCTGCCGCCGTGGCAAATTCCAGCGTTTGCTGCAAAGAGTGCTGCTTGTACAACCCATAGATCAGGCCTGCCATATAACAATCACCGCTGCCTACTTTATCGACGATCTTTTCAGCGGAATAACCGGAAGAGGTATATAAAGTCTTACCGTCAAAAAGAGTAGTATAATAGTCAATACCGGAGGGTCCCTGATCGAACCGGAAAGTATTCGCTACGATCCTTACCTTCGGAAAAAGAGCAATGATCCTTTCGCTCGTCGATAACGCATGCCGCAGATAATCTTCTTTTGAACTATTCTCCGAGATAGAAACATCCACCGGAACGCCCAACATTTTTTCAGCCGCCCAGAGATTTCCCATAACAACATCACAGTATTGGACCAGCCCCGGCATGATATCCACAGGCTGCGATCCATATTGCCATAGTTTGGCCCTATAATTCAAATCTACGGAAATAGTGATCTTCCGGTCGGAAGCAGCCTGCAGCAATTCTGCGCAGACATCTGCGGCTTTCTGGTTCAGCGCGGGGGAAATAGCGCTGAAATGCAGCCAGGAAACATCCTGCAATATATCATTCCAATTAATAGTACCGGGCTGAAGTTCGGAGAAAGCGGAATAAGCCCGGTCATAAATCACGCCGGCATTTTTCAAATCCTTTCCCTTGGGAAGAAAATAGATTCCAATGCGCCCGCCCTGGTAAAGCACCCGGGAAGTATCGATATGGTGATCCTGTAAATAAGCCGTCAGTTGTTGGCTCAACAGGTTATTATTCCCGGGCAGGGCCGTAAAATAGGCGGAAGGTATCCCCCATAGGGCAAGAGCGGTAGCCACATTCGCCTCCGCACCGCCAACATAGACGGACAGGTTATTCTCACGCAGCCATTCTCCCTCCGCGTCGGGGCAGATCCGTAACAATAATTCTCCGAAAGACAAGACCTTTTTCAATGATATCCTGTTTTATAAATTCATTAATTTCTACCCTTCCCCCATTTCCACCATGGCCTTGATAACCCCGGTAGCCGGATCGATCCAGCTGCCGAATGCTTCCTTCACTTTCCCGAATGGAACCCGGTGGGTAATATACAACCTGGGATCGATCTGACCCTTTTTTATCGATTTCATCACCCGGAGAAAATCTTCACGGGTAGCATTGCGACTGCTCATCAAGGTTGCCTCCCGTTTATGAAATTCAGGATGGCTGAACTGGATATCCCCTTTCTGTAATCCAACCAATACATAACGGCCGCCATGTGCCAGGTATTGAAAACCTTCATTGATGGCACTGCGGTTACCGGTAGCATCGATCACTACCGCAGGCATATCTCCGTTGGTGATCCCCCGGATCCTTTCCAGGACAGTATGTTTATCTGAGCCTGTTTCACCGTCTGGTTTTGATTCTGTCGCATTGATACAATGAAGCAATTGCAAACTGTTCCTGCAAAAATTAAGACGGTCTTCATTGATATCCAACGCGATCACCTGCGCCCCTGCAATCCGGGCCGCCTCGATAACCCCCAGACCTATAGGACCGGTTCCCACCACTAATACAAATTCGCCCGGCAGAACAGCCGCCCTTCTTATAGCATGCGCTCCGATGGCAAGCGGTTCTATTAAAGCCAATGCCTCATAATCCAGGCCTTCACCATGAACCAGCGATGAGGAGGGTACAGACAAATACTCAACCATTCCTCCATCAATATGAACTCCGGCCACTTTTATGGTGACACAACAATTCGGTTTACCGTTCCGGCAAGCGATACACTTGCCGCAATTAAAATAGGGGATCACGGTCACCGCTTCGCCGGGTAGGAAGCCCGGAGCTTTGTCAAAATCCACCAGGTCGCCTGCCAGTTCATGTCCCAGTATCCGGGGATATTCGAAATAAGGCTGAGTGCCATCAAAAGCATGCAGATCGGTTCCGCAAATGCCTATCCGTTTAATCTTAATGATTGCCTGACCTGGCTTGGCCAGGGGAGCATCTATTTCCCTGTATTCCAGTTCTCCCGGTCTTATACAAACTAATGCCTTCATCCGTACTTAATTATTTTTTTACACAAACCACCTGTTCTATGCATTGGCCAGAGCCCTGTCCAGGTGAACATAACCGCCATCCACATGAATCAACTGCCCTGTGGTATGGCTGGATCTGGATGATAAAAGGAAGGCTGTCATATTCGCAATCTCTTCTGAAGTGGTCATTCTGTTTTCAAATGGAATCCTGTTTACGATCGACTTCAGGGTTTCTTCAGGATTGGGCAAAGTAGTGATCCATTGGGAATATTGCGGTGTCCAGCATTCGGCAACTACGATAGAATTGACCCGGATGCCATATTTCAGCAATTCGACCGCCCATTCCCTGGTAAGCGCATTACGCCCCCCATTGGCGGCTGCATAAGCAGAAGTATTGCCCTGGCCGGTCTCGGAGGTCTTGGAACTGATATTGATAATCACTCCTTTGGATTTAATCAGCGACGGTAAGCAGTGATGCGCCAGCAAATAATAATGCACCAGACTCTTATGAAGAGAGGCTACGAAATCCTTATAATTTCCGGATTCCAATCCGACGCCATCATTCAAGCCTGCATTATTCACCAGCCCGTCGATCCGTCCCAGCTGGTCCAGCACCGTTTTTACAACGGACTCACTGGCAGCCGGATCCATCAGCTCCGCCTTTACCTGGAATGCTTTTCCACCTTCAGCTTCAACCGCAGCTATGGTTTTCAGATTGTCCTCTTCGTTCCTGCCGACGATAAAGGGAATGGCTCCTTCTTTCGCCAGAACTTTAACGATCCCTTCGCCGATGCCTTTGGCACCGCCTGATACGATGATCACCTTATCCTGTAATTGTAGATCCATGGCTTACTCCTGGCTTCCGCTGCGGGTCAGCAGGGAAGAACTGTATTTTTAAAGATGATAGAATCCTGTCGCATTGCCTCCAAAAAAATCTGCCTGTTCCTCTTTTGAAAAAGAAGAAAAATAATCCCGGACGATTTGCATCACTTTTTCGTAAGAACCTGCAACCAGACAAACAGGCCAGTCCGATCCAAAGAGGATACGTCCGGTCCCGAACGCCTCCACCACCGTATCCAGGTAAGGCCGGAAATCTTCAGGTTTCCAGTTTGTCCAATCTGCTTCTGTTACCATTCCTGATATCTTGCAATACACGTTTTCCTGGTCTGCAAATGCCCGAATGGCCGTCTTCCATTCCTCCGTGATCCGGTTATCTTTTATATAAGGTTTGGCGATATGGTCGATTACAAATAACTGATCAGGATGAGCAGCAGTGAGTTCACAGGCATAGCCCAGCTGATCAGGGTAGATAAGGAGGTCATAGGTATAACCAAACTTCTTCAGTTTCCTTATCCCATTGATAAAGGAAGGCCGAAGCATCAGGGCCCGGTCCTTCTCTCCCTGCAGGACATGCCGGAATCCTTTCATTTTTGGAAAACGGCTGTAATAAGCCAGTCTTTCCTCCACATCAGGAGATTGCAGGTCCACCCAGCCCACCACACCTTTGATAAAATTATGTTTGGCTGCACCTGCCAGCTGGAAATCATTTTCGTCTTCTGACTGATCCGATTGAACGACCACGCATCCTTCTATTCCCGCCGCTTCCAACACCGGCTGGAGATGGTCAGGCAGGAAGTCCCGTTGGATCACGGCCATTTCAGGACCTATCCAGCTATCCCGGATGGGGTCGAATTTCCAGAAATGCTGATGGGCATCTATTTTAGATTCCGTCATATGCTTTTACGTTTTGCCTGGATATGCCCAAACCATCGATACCCAATTCCACAATATCACCCGGTTTAAGATAAACCTGTGGATTCATACCCATGGCCACACCTGCCGGCGTACCCGTTGAGATCACATCACCGGGCAACAGGGTCATGAACTGACTGGTATAGGCGATCAGGAAGGGGATTCGGAATATAAAATTGGCGGTCGTTCCATCCTGCATTTTTTTCCCATTCACGTTCAACCATAGCCGCAAATTATCGATATCGCCGGTTTCATCCGGGGTAGCCACCCAGGGGCCGAGTGGTGCAAATGTGTCGCAACCTTTCCCTTTATCCCAGGTACCGCTGCGTTCGATCTGGAATTCTCTTTCGGAAACATCATTATGCAGACAATAACCGGCCACATAATTCAGCGCGTCCTGCTCCGTTACATAACTTGCTTTTTTGCCGATAACAATGGCCAATTCCACTTCCCAATCCGTCTTCTTCGAATTTTTAGGAATGATAATATCATCGTTCGGGCCGCAAAGAGCGGTAGTCGCTTTCATAAAAATAACCGGTTCGGGCGGAGGAGTGGCACCCGTCTCCCTGGCATGATCGGCATAGTTAAGGCCGATACAAATGATCTTGGAAGGGCGTGCAACCGGAGAACCCAGACGGGTACCGGCGGGTAATTCCGGAAGTTTCGTTCCGCCGTCGGCGGTTTTGTTTTTTTCGACAAACTGCGCCAGTCTTTCCAATCCGCCGGAAGCAAAAAATTCTTCGTTATAATCCTGTCCGAAGGCCGAGGTATCGTAATATTTATCTTTTACAACAATACCGGTCTTTTCTTTATTTACTTCTCCGTGTCTGATCAGTTTCATATAAATTATTTTAGTATTTTCTATAATTTCATTTTCAATAAGGTGCTGTACACAATTCCCCTTTTAGGGCAACCAAGCGCAAGCAATGCTACGGGGTGTTCAATTTCGTAAACCCTCCGTCGATCGGATAATCGCAACCTGTTATAAAGGAAGCCTCATCACTGCACAGGTATAAAATAAGACCCGCAATCTCTTCCGGATTAGCCATACGGCCGATAGGCTGGGTCCTTGACAATTTTTCAAACATCTCCTCTTCTTTGCCGGGATAATTCTTTTTAAGAAACCCATCAACGAAGGGAGTATGCACTCTGGCCGGTGAAATGGCATTGCAACGGATATTCTCTTTTATATAATCCTTAGCCACCGAAAGGGTCATGGCAGAAACGGCTCCTTTGGTCATAGAATAGGCAAAACGGTCCTGGAGACCTACCAATGCCGCAATTGACGACATATTAATGATGACTCCTCCCTTATTTTTTTTCAATTGGGGAATGGCTCCCAGCAGGCAATTATAAACACCTTTGACATTTACGTTATACAGACGGTCGAAATCTGCTTCCGGAGTAGTTTCTACCGTTCCCACATGAGATACTCCCGCACTGTTTACCAGGATATCCAGCCGACCCAGGCTGTTGAATAAGGCCAACACCTGCTGCTGATTGGAAACATCCGACTGGTGGGCTGAAGCTTCGAATCCCTGATCTTTGATTTCCTTAACGACTTCCTGCGCCTGGGTTTCGCTAATATCGACGACATATGCCCACGCGCCCTGTTTGGCCAACAGCAGCGCTACGGCCCTGCCGATCCCGCTGCCCGCACCCGTTATAACCGCTTTCTTTCCTTTCAAACTGAACATGTCCTTACGATTAAAAAGTTAAAAAAATCCTTTATTCCGGTTGGTTGACCAGGGAAAATATCCGGGTCATCAACCTCCATTTTTCATCCGGTTGGCCACCGGGGATCGGAGATTGATATTTCCAGGTCAGTTCTTCCCATCTCCGAACCGTCGGATTGCCAGTATCGATGGCTGCCTTTTTCTCAAAGTTAAACCCATTCTCTGTTTCCATGATCATAAAAAGACGATCGCCAAGGCGATAGAGTTCCATATCCAATATTCCGGCTTCATAGATGCTCTTTTTGATCTCCGGCCATATCTTTATATGCAATTGTTCGTATTCGGCGATCAACACCGGGTCGTTCTTCAAATCGAGGGCTAAACAATATCTTTCCATATAATAAAAAATCAATATTTTTCTTCTGCCGGAACTATGAATTTATGGCCTTTTAGACCGAAAAACAATACGAATCCAAAACAAACCAACGGAACGATATAGGCAGTCTGCATACTGCCTGTCTTATCCGAGATCAGCCCCATCAGCAAAGGGGTAAATGCGCCGCCGATGATGGACATGACCAGGAAAGAAGAAGCCAGTTTGGTTTCTTCCCCGAGATCTTTAATGCCCAGGGCAAAAATGGTAGGGAACATAATAGACATAAAGAAGGGTACGGCCACTACTACATAAATGGCTAGCGGACCAGAAGTCACCAGGGCTACCGCCAGCAATAAAATACTAATAAGGGCATAGATACTTAACAACCGGGCTGGTGCAATATGGCGCATCAGGAACGTTCCGATAAAACGCCCAGCCATAAACCCGGTCATACCAACATAAGCATACAGATTCCCCGCTTCCTTTTCCGGCATGCCCGTCACAAACTTTGAGTACCGGATAAAGAAACTGCCAACCCCTACCTGTGCACCCACATAGAAGAACAAGGCGATTACCGCCCATTTCACATGACTGTATTTAAATATCCTAAAGGAAAATTCGGTGCCATGTGCATTGGCATCCGGTTCTTTTACATTCGGCAAACGGGTGAACAGGAAAAGAACGCCCACAGCAGCCGCTATCAGGGCGATGATCAGGAAAGGTATTTTCAGAGAATTGGCTTCTGTTTGCAAATAGCCATCCAGCTGATGATTCAGACTCATGGCCGCCAGTTCGGCTTTGGAATGTTCCACACCCGATAAAATAAAATTGGTGCCGATTAGCGGGGCGACAACAGCGCCCAGTCCATTGAAGGATTGGGCAAAATTCAATCGTTGAGTAGATGTTTCCTTATCCCCCAGAATAGTCATATAAGGATTGGCAACAGTTTCCAGGAAAGTAGCCCCGCTGGCGATAATAAATAAGGCGGTAAGGAATAATAAATAGTTACGGTCCGATGCAGCGGGGATAAATAAAAGGGCCCCGATGGCATACAGGGAAAGTCCGGTCAGTATTCCTTTTTTGTATCCATAACGATGCAGAAAAAGTCCCGCGGGAATGGCGATCACAAAATAGGCCAGGTAGACGGAAAAATCGATGAGCGCGGATTGAGTATCACTCAGCTGGCAGGCCTTTTTTAAATGCGGGATCAGGATAAAATTCAAGTTGTGCAGAAAAGCCCACAAAAAGAAAAGGGAAGTGACGAGGATGAGCGGAACTAAATATTTATTCTTTGGCATAGCAAGTCAAAGAAAATACATTCGTACTGCGAATTCGTACAGTAAGTTATCAGACTTCTAAGCTATTTTAACCTTAAACTGGAATATCTGTAATAATTGGGGAATATTTTGTAGAAATTTCACACCGATGCTACAAAAACCCCAGTTCCAGTTTAGCTTCCTCGGTCATCATATCCTTTGTCCAGGGCGGATCAAAAGTTAATTCGACATGACAATCCTTTACGCCTTCAATCGCCTCCACTTTCTGTTTCACTTCAAAAATAATATCTCCGGCTACAGGACAGGCAGGGGCTGTCAGTGTCATCCTGACCTTCACCATTCCTTCGCCCTCGATCTTTATTTCGTATACAAGACCCAGGTCAAAAATATTGACGGGTATTTCCGGGTCATGCACCGTATGCAGCGCTTCTTCCACTTTATCCCGTAAAGAAATCGTTTCGATCATGGCTGTAGCGATTTTGCCTGGAAGGCCAGGGCATATAGTTTTATTTGTTTGAGCATGGATAACAAACCATTGGAACGGGTCGGGGAAAGATGGCTTCGCAGACCGATGGCATCGATAAAATAGATCTCGGCATCAACGATCTCCTTCGGGGAATGACCGGATAGGACCCGGATCATCATACTTACTAAACCTTTGGTAATAATTGCATCACTATCGGCAGTAAAAGTTATGATCCTGTCCTTGTAGTCCGCATGCATCCAAACCTTGGACTGGCAACCCCTGATCAGGTTATCCTCTGTTCGGTATTGTTCTTCTATGAGTGGTAATTCTTTGCCAAGCTGGATGATGTATTCATATTTTTCCATCCAGTCCCCGAATAATTCAAAATCCGAGATGATATCGTCCTGTTGTTCCTTAATTGTCATATACTTTCGTTTAAGCCAGAGTCTGCCTCGGCCTCCATTCGGGGCGGCATTTTACCCTAGCAGCGAAGACGCTTTCCGTATTCCTGCCGCCAGCCTGTCCATTTCTTCCTTTGTGTTATAAAAGGCCAGAGAGGCTCTTACTGTCCCTGGAATACACAAACGGTCCATAACAGGTTGGGCGCAGTGATGGCCCGTACGAACGGCGATACCTTGTTTGTCCAGGAGTTCTCCCAGATCAAAGGGATGTATGTTTCCAATCAGGAAGGAGATCACACCAGCCCTATGGACAGAACTCCCGATAAGACGGAAACCATCGATATCTTTCAAAGCAGCCAACGCATAGTCCATAAGGTCCTCTTCCGTTTCCCGGATAGCAGAAAGCCCGATTCCCTGAACATAATCGATGGCAGCACCCAGCCCGACAGCACCAGCCATATCCGGAGTGCCTGCTTCGAATTTATAGGGAAGATCGTTATAAACCGTCTTTTCAAAGCTCACCGTCTTGATCATTTCACCACCACCCTGATAAGGCGGCAGTTTATTCAACCATTCCTCTTTACCATACAATATTCCCATACCGGTAGGACCGTACAGTTTATGACTGGAAAAAGCCATAAAATCGACATCCAGTTCCTGCACATTTATTTCCATATGCTGGATGGCCTGTGCCGCATCGAGCAAAACGGGTATCCCGTATTTATGCGCCAGGGAAATGATCTCCTTTACCGGGTTTATAGTACCCAGGGCATTGGACACATAATTAAAGGCAACCAGTTTCACGCCATCCTTCAACACCTTTTCCAATCCATCCAGGATCAATTCTCCTTCATCGTTAATGGGAATTACCTTCAGGTTGGCATTCTTTTCTTCACACATCAATTGCCAGGGAACGATATTGGAATGATGTTCCAGGGCGGAAACCAGGATGCTGTCTCCTTCTTTTATAAACTTTTTTCCGAAAGAGGATGCAACCAGATTGATCGCTTCGGTGGTTCCTTTCGTAAAGATAATTTCGTGATTATGTTTAGCTCCTATAAAAGCAGCCACCTTATTTCTCCCCGCTTCATAGGCATCCGTTGCCCGTTGGCTAAGATAATGAACCCCACGATGCACATTACTGTTGACCGTGTTATAATATTCATCCATGGCATTTAGAACGGCCAATGGCTTTTGTGTGGTTGCCGCATTATCCAGATATACCAGGGGATGACCATAAACCGTTCTGCCAAGGATCGGGAAATCCTTCCGGATCTTTTCAATATCCAAACTATGGTTACTTAGTATCGTGGATACTTCATGCATTCGTTACAGGAATATGATAGCTTATTAGTTCATTGATATACGTTTCCACTGCCGGGATCTTTATCTTTTCAGTTACATCGAAAGCAAAAGCATTGATGAGAAGAGCCTTTGCCGATTCCTCGCCGATACCGCGTGAACGCAGGTAGAACAAGGCTTCCTCACTGAACTGACCGACCGTAGTACCATGACTGCATTTCACATCATCGGCATAGATCTCCAATTGCGGCTTGGAATCGATGGTCGCTTTATTACTGATGACCAGGTTATTATTTTGCTGGAAAGCATTTGTTTTTTGCGCATCCTTATGCACAAAGACCTTACCGTTAAATACCCCGGTCGATTGTTCCAGCAATACGCCTTTGTACAACTCATTGCTGAGACAGGCCGGTTTCTGATGGTCTACCAACGTGTGATTGTCTACCAGCTGGTGACCGGCAGCCAGATAGAGCCCGTATAAATGGGTTTCCGTATGATCTTCCTCCAGTCTCGCCTGCAGGTCGTTGCGAACCAGATCGGCACCGGGAAGCGTGAAGGTATAGTTATTATATAAACTCTGCTTTTTTTGACGGACCGTATTATGCTGGATCATGCGGACTCCTGCTGCGGCAGTCTGTATCACCGTATGGTCCAGTTTAGCATCCTGTTGAAGGATGATCTCTGAAAGTGTGTTTGCCCAGATCCTGGCCTCGCCGCCGGTAGAAACCACCGATTCGATAACAGTAAGTTCTGCATTACGGTTGACAACCCATACATGACGGGGCTGGACGAGCAAATTATGACCGGAAGTAAAAACATGGATAATATGCAGGGGTCTCTCCGGTATTGCTCCGGCATCTACCCTGATAAAAAGACCATCGGTAAAAAGGGCTGCATTCAGTGCAGCAAAATGATTATTCTCCCATTGTGCGGTCCGCTCAAAATATCCTGATAAAGCGGGATCCTGCTTGGCTTCCGCCACGGTGAGCAATTGGACACCTGGAGAAAACTCAGCCGCCTGATCCTTACCTGTCCAGATGCCGTTCACCATTACGATCTGGTAACAGTCCAGCGATTTTATGGTTGCTTTTTTCAAAAGAGCGACCAGATCAGGAGCGTTCAGATCAGTTTCGGGTAATTCATTGCTCGTGAAGTCGTCCTTTAAGAAACGGGCGATATTCGTGTATTTCCAATCTTCATTCTTAATAGAAGGAAAACCTAATTCGCGGAATTTATCGAAGGCCAGTTGCCTGGCTTTGCGCAGGTCACTACTTTCCCGTTTGGCCGGTTCGGAAACCGCCAGTAATTTATTAAATCCATTCACCACTTCCTCGTATAAAGGTATAGCCGGTTCTTGTGTCATGTAATTAATTAAATTGTCGTTGCTTGTTCGCGGGCCTCTTCTTTAAGCCAGTCATATCCTTTTTCTTCCAGTTCCAGGGCCAGTTCTTTGGTCCCCGATTTTACGATGCGTCCGTCATATAATACGTGCACAAAATCAGGGACGATATATTCGAGCAATCGCTGGTAGTGTGTAATGATGATAAAGGCATTTTTATCGGACCGAAGTTTGTTAACCCCCTTGGACACGATCCGGAGAGCATCGATATCCAGACCGGAATCAGTCTCGTCCAGGATCGCCAGCTCAGGTTCCAGCATAGCCAGTTGGAGGATCTCATTCCTTTTTTTCTCTCCACCGGAAAATCCTTCATTCAACGAACGGTTTACGAGGCGGGCATCGAATTCTACCAGTTTTTGTTTCTCCTTGGTTATGCGAAGGAATTCTTTGGCATCCAACGCAGGTAATTTTTTATGCGCTCTTATTTCAGAAAGAGCTGTTTTTAAAAAGTTGATATTGGAAACACCCGGAATTTCTATCGGGTATTGGAAAGCCAGGAATACACCTTCTCTCGCTCTTACTTCAGGAGCCATATCCAACAGGTTAAGCCCCTTGAAACTGACTTCGCCCTGGGTGACACGATAATTTTGTCTTCCTGCCAGAACGGAGGCCAGTGAACTTTTACCGGAACCATTCGGTCCCATGATCGCATGAACTTCACCTGCATTGACCGTCAGGTTGATCCCCTTCAGTATTTGCTTCTCTTCAACTTCCGCATGTAAATCTTTAATGATCAGCATTGATATGTCTTATTTATTAATCTCGGTTTTTATTATTTCCCTTTTTTATTATTTCTCTATTCGTGGACCACGGATTAGTGGGCCACGGAGAACTTCGTCGAAGCTACGTTCCTCGGAGCTTCGTCGGAACAGCGTTCCTTGTTCCGCCTTACTCGTAGCGTTCGCTATGCTCCGCTATCCTCGTTCGTAACCTTTGTTTCACTCGGTTACCGCCCGAAGGGCCATCAGCACGGTGTGCCATCAGCCCGAAGGGCCATCATCACCCCACACTACCTTCCAGGGTAATGGACAATAATTTCTGCGCTTCAACCGCAAACTCCATCGGGAGCTGGTTGAGCACTTCCTTAGCATATCCGTTGATGATCAGCGCCACCGCTTTTTCAGAATCGATACCCCGTTGATTGAGATAGAAGATCTGATCTTCTCCGATCTTGGAAGTAGTAGCCTCATGTTCTATGGTAGCCGTATTATTTTTGGATTCGATATAAGGAAAAGTATGCGCTCCGCATTGGTCTCCGATCAGCAGGGAATCACATTGTGTGAAATTCCTGGCACGGTCTGCCTTGGGTCCCATCTGCACCAGGCCGCGGTAACTGTTATTTCCCTGACCGGCTGAAATCCCTTTCGAGATGATCCGGCTTTTGGTATTACGGCCGATATGGTACATCTTAGTGCCTGTATCTGCAATCTGTTTATTTTTTGTGACGGCTACCGAATAAAACTCACCGCTGGAGTCATCACCCTGCAGGATAACGCTGGGATATTTCCAGGTAATAGAAGAACCTGTCTCTACCTGGGTCCAGGAGATCTTGGAACGCGCTCCTTTACAGATCCCTCTTTTCGTGACAAAGTTAAAAATGCCTCCTTTGCCTTCCTTATCGCCGGGGTACCAGTTCTGAACCGTGGAGTACTTTATTTCAGCATTCTCCATGGCGATCAGTTCCACAACGGCGGCGTGCAGTTGATTTTCATCCCGCATAGGCGCCGTGCAGCCTTCCAGGTAACTGACATAACTTCCTTCGTCCGCAATGATGAGGGTTCTCTCGAACTGCCCGGTATTTTCCGTATTGATCCGGAAATAGGTAGACAGTTCCATTGGGCAACGTACTCCCTTGGGTATATATACAAAAGACCCGTCGGAGAAGACAGCCGCATTCAGTGCGGCAAAAATATTATCCGAATGAGGGACCACCGATCCCACATATTTTTTGACCAGTTCGGGATGTTCCCTTACCGCTTCGCCAAAGGAACAGAAAATGATACCCAGTTCTTTTAATTTCTCCTTGTAGGTGGTGGTGACGGAAACACTGTCGAATACAACATCCACTGCCACGCCGGCAAGCGTTTTCTGCTCATTGATCGGAATACCCAGTTTGGCAAAAGTGGCCAGCAATTCTGGATCTACCTGATCAAGGCTATCGTATTTCTTTTTGTTCTTGGGAGCGGCATAGTAAGATATCTTCTGAAAATCAATTTCCGGCAATGGGAAATTCTGCCATTCAGGCAGTTTTTGCTTCAAAAAGGAATGAAACCCCTTTAATCGCCAGGCCAGCAGCCATTCAGGTTCATTTTTTTTAGCGGAAATAAAACGGATCGTCTCTTCATTGAGTCCAGCCGGCGCGATATCCATCTCTATATCCGTGACAAAGCCATATTCATATTCCTTATTGGCTAAATTGTCAATTAATTCGTTATCGTTTGGCATGGTTCAAAAAAATTAAAAACCGGTGATTCCCGGAACCCGGTAAAAAAAACGGTAAATAAACGGCAAATCTAAGCAATACCACTGGTAATATGGGACTCTATACCGCAAAACTTTCCCCGCAGCTACAGGTCCTGGAAGCATTGGGGTTATTGAAAAACAAGCCCTTGCCGTTCAAGCCACCCGAGTAATCCAGCTCCGTGCCATACAGGTAAAGCAGGCTTTTCATGTCGACGACTACCTTAACCCCTTTATCCTCAAATACCTGATCGCCTTCTTTTTGTTTATTATCGAAGTCAAGCTGGTATTCCAGACCGGAGCAGCCGCCCCCTTTTACCCCTACGCGTACAAAGGTATCCGGACCGGACTTTTTTTCTATTAACAGGTTGTCAATGTAGTCTTTTGCTGTGGATGATATAGTAATCATAAATAGTTGTATATGTGTCTTCCTTATATTCCAACAAATAACGGACCAGAGGGTTAACAAAAAAGCTTACGAAATCCGGAAATAATCCGAATTACCTGTTTATCGCCTCTCCTATTGGTTTTCCTACGCATCCGCTAGGCATCTGAATATGTAATATGGCTGCCACAGTAGGAGCAATATCTGTCATATTTACCGACGTGTTCGTACTGCCATGTGAAATCCCCCAACCCATGAATACCAGGGGGATATGTGTATCATAGGGATTCCAGGAGCCATGGGTCGTACCCGTTCTACCGTATCCTTCGAACCATCCTGCACTCAAAACGAGCTGAACCGACCCGCTGCGTTTGAAGTGATAACCATTGATAATCATCGTTTTCAGCGGTTCCGGTAAGGGAGTTTCTCCTATTTTTTCCACATCCACCGCATAGGCAATACCCGGCTGACGTTGTAAGTAATTGATACACAGTTTTTTAATTGCATCGAAGTCGAGATGTTTTTCATCGATCCTACCCAAATCAAAATTAAGCTGATAATTCATACCCGAACGAATCAGTTTTTCGGTCCCGAATTTCCCTTCCAGCATTTTGTTCAACGTATCGACCATCGGTTTGCTGCTCCAAAAATCAGCAGGCAGACCATGCTTTTGCATATATCCTACCGTATGGGCAGCTCCATGATCGGCTGTCAGAAAGACTGTGTATTGTCCTTTTCCTACTTTACCGTCCAGAAATTGGAAGAATTTGGCCAGATCCTGATCCAGACGCAGATAGGTATCTTCCACCTCGATGGAATTGGGTCCGAACATATGTCCTACATAGTCCGTAGATGCGCAGTTTACCGTCAGGAAATCTGTTGCGGTGCCGGTACCGAGCTCATAGCCGTCCACGGCCTGGCGGGCAAAGTCCAGGGTAAGCGTGTTCCCGAATGGGGTTGGCCGCAGCACGCCTCTGGCAATTTTATAGGCCTCGTCCACCTTATGGGGAAAGGTGCTGGAAGTCTCACCTTTGAATCTCCCTTCATACACCTGATCGTCAGGATCGCTGTTCAGATAGGTTTCAATGGGGTAAAGTGTATTCCAGCCGTTCTGAAGGAGTTTTTCTGCGGGACGGGCATCGTTAAAAGCATTAACCCAGCCAGGCAGCGTCTTCATATAGTAAGTACTGGATACAAACTTTCCACTGGCATCGTCGAACCAGAATGCGGCATTGGCTGTATGGCCTCCAGGAAGAATAGAAGCCCGGTCCTTAAGGGAAACCCCAACAACTTTTGATTGATAATTGCTGGCGATCCGCAATTCGTCGGTAACCGTGGATACCAGCAAATTGCGGGGGGACATCTGTCCCGATTTATTATCGGCGCCTACGGTCTGGACCGTACTGTCATCCGTGCAATACACTTCCTTTCCCGTTAATTGTTCGATCCATTCATTACTGGCAATTCCATCCAGAGCCGGAACCGATCCCGTAAAGACCGTGGTATGTCCAACAGCGGTATAGGATGGCAGATAATTGATAAAGGTGTTCTCACAGGAAAACCCTTCACCCAATAACCGTTTGAAACCGCCATTACCATAACGGTTATAATACCGGTACAGGTAATCCCACCGCATCTGATCCACTACGATGCCTACAACCAGTTTGGGTCTTGGAATGGCTGAAGGATAGGCCGCAGATACCTGTTCTGATCTGGCGCCATTCTTTGCAGCCCTGGCAGAGATTTGTCCGGCAGTCCGTGTGGAGGTTAACCCGGAAGGCAGTCCGGAGGTCTGAGCGGAAACCTGTCCGATTAATAGGCTTATGACCAGGCAAAAACCAAGTGCATATAAACTTATACGGTACATGAAATAGATTTTGCGCAAAAGTATCTGAATTGAGCTATTAAGAAGTTAAAAGTTGATTAATATACTTTTAGGAAACGGAAGGCTTTAGCCCCCCGGTTGCCCATTAGAGGCAAATACGCTAAATTTGCCGCAGTTTGTTATTTTACTATTAAGGTTTAGTACCCTTTTTCGGTATAAAAGCCTTAAGCGAAATTAGTATTACCGATCAAAATTGAAATCTTTAATCATTTCATCATATGGCAGATATTTTCGAAAAATTATTGAAGCATAGCGGCCCTATCGGCCAGCATCGTGAAAGAGCGCATGGATATTTTGCATTTCCCAAACTGGAAGGGGAAATTGGCAGCCGGATGATTTTTAGAGGCAAGGAAAAGATCGTTTGGAGTCTGAACAATTACCTGGGTCTGGCCAATCATCCGGAGATCCGCAAGATAGATGGAGAAGCAGCCGTCGAATTCGGGATGGCCGCTCCGATGGGTGCGCGTATGATGAGCGGGAACAGTAATTATCATGAGCAGTTGGAAAGGGAACTGGCCGCCTTCGAAGGAAAAGAGGATGCGACATTATTCAACTATGGTTATCAAGGTATTATGAGTGCAATTGACGCCATTTGCGGTCGTCATGATGTAATCGTATACGACGGCGAGAGCCATGCCTGTATCATTGACGGCCTGCGTCTGCATCCCGGACATCGGTATGTGTTCAAGCATAACGATATAGAAGATTGTGAAAAACAATTGCAAAGGGCAACAGCCTTGGTTGACAAACAAAAGACAGGAGGTATCCTGGTCATCACCGAAGGCGTTTTCGGGATGGCAGGAGATCAGGGCAAACTGAAGGAGATCGTCGCCCTGAAAGAAAGTTATGATTTTCGTCTTATGGTCGACGATGCACATGGATTCGGTACGCTTGGTGCAACCGGAGCCGGTGCAGGAGAAGAGCAGGGTGTTCAGGATCAGATAGACCTTTATTTTTCCACCTTTGCCAAGTCCATGGCATCCATTGGAGCTTTTATGGCAGGAGATAAGCCGATCATCGATTACATCCGCTATAATACACGTTCCCAGATCTTTGCCAAAAGCCTGCCGATGCCCATTACGATAGGTAATCTTAAAAGGCTGGAGCTGTTGAAGACCAAACCCGAACTACGTAAAAAATTATGGGACGTGGTTGCCAAATTACAGAAAGGGTTGAAAGACAGTGGTTTCGATATCGGAAAGACCGATTCGCCCGTTACACCGATTTATATGAAAGGGGACGTGCCGGAGGCGACAGCCATGGTCATGGATCTGCGGGAGAATTATAACATTTTCTGTTCAATCGTGGTTTATCCGGTAATCCCCAAGGGGCACATCATTTATCGCCTGGTACCAACAGCGGTGCACTCGGATGAGGATATCAACCTTACCCTGAAAGCTTTCCGCGAAACAAAAAAGAAACTCGATGCCGGCATTTACAAAGTTGCCGCTATCCCCGATATGGCCGAAGCGCAGGCATAAGTTATAAATAAAGCTGATTTCCCAGAGCCCTGGCCCAACGCCAGGGCTTTTTTTTTGTCTTAAGGCGATTCCCAAGAGGCCCTCCTCTTGGGCGCCACGCATAGATTTTTTTTGTCCGGGGCCCGGGCGACAAGTTTTAATTAAAAGAGCCCAGGGCGCCAAACATTATGGCAGAAGAAACTTTTCAGAAGAAACATCTTTTCAGAAGAAAACCTCTTCTAAAAAGGGGAGATTCCCAAGAGGCTCTCCTCTTGGGCGCCACGCATAGATTTTT
>NZ_JBTLQH010000065.1:0-27064 GCF_054461575.1 Flavitalea flava | reverse complement strand
ACCCTGGATTGCAGATTACGTACAGCGTATGATGCAGGACCGTAAATTCGTGGAAGATACGTCTCACCGGATCCAGACCGAAAAAGTATTCGGTTGGGCTGAAACGCAGATCACGCCTGCAGAAAAAGTTATCGGCCGGGAAGAATTCCAGCATATGCAGGAAGAACACCAGCATCACCAGCATTAGAGAGGAGCCGCAAGCTTCAGGTCGGTAAAGAAAACCCTGCATGAATGCCAATATAATTGAAAGTCTCTGCGAAAGCAGGGGCTTTTTTATTAAAAAGGAGAGGAAATGTCAACGTTTTTCGCCAAACTTGAAGCCTGAGGCTTGTTGCTTGATGCTAATCTCTGCAACTCTGTCAGTTTTTTGGCAATTTGAAAGTTTGGACGGAGATTTGAAAGACAAAACCCAGTTCTTGGCGCTGTGAATGCATAATTGGCTTTAAAACATTGTAAATAATAACTATGAATCCTGTAAACGAATTTGAAAAGTATGCCGTGAAACACCGTGGGATTTCCAGCAATACTTTGAACGACTACAACAAATACGTTGTTACCAACCTCACCCCGAACATTATTGAAGAACGTCCGATGAATGTAGCTGTAATGGACGTATACAGCCGTTTGATGATGGATCGTATCATTTTCCTGGGTTATCCGATCAATGATGAGGTAGCGAATATCGTTACTGCTCAGCTCCTGTTCCTGGATAGTACCGATCGTCACAGGGATATACAGATGTACATCAATTGCCCCGGAGGCAGCGTATATTCCGGCTTGGGAGTATATGACACGATGCAATATGTTACCCCCGATGTATCTACCATTTGTATCGGTATGGCGGCGTCCATGGGCCAGATCCTGATGTGTGCCGGTACCAAGGGCAAACGTACGGCCTTAAAACATAGCCGTATCATGATGCACCAACCCAGCGGCGGAATCGGCGGACAGGCAACCGACATCGAGATCACCGTCAATGAGATCAAAAAACTGAGGAAGGAATTGTACGATATCACGGCTTTCCATACCGGCAAAACAGCCAAACAGGTGGAAAAAGACAGTGACCGTGACTACTGGCTAACCGCCCTTGAAGCAAAGGAATACGGACTGGTAGATGAGGTCCTGCTGCTGAATCCAAGGAAGGAAAATAAGGACTAACCCCCCGCCCCCTAAAGGGAGAGGTAATTAAGAAAGATTAAAAAAATTTAATAAAAGCCCAACAATGAGTTATTCAAATTTTCTATATCAACAGAAGTCTTTTCGCATGGATGACGAACCGGACGAAAAAGAACCAAAAGAAGACAAAAACGCCGATTTAGGGATGCTGTCCAAAAAGATGGAAAAATACTTCTTTGAGAAACGGAGTGTTGAATTATGGGGCGGAGTGGATGACCGTACGGCTAAAGAAGTGGTGACCAAATTACGGCTTTTGGACGCAGACAAACCCGGCGAAGAAATCAAATTCTTTATCAACAGCCCTGGAGGAGTGGTGACTTCGGGTATGGTCATCTACGATACCATGAAAATGCTGAAGAGCCCGGTAAGTACAATTTGTATGGGTCTTGCGGCATCGATGGGGTCTATCCTGCTGAGCGGGGGCGTAAAAGGAAGGAGATTCGTGTATCCCCATTCAGAGATCATGATCCACCAGCCAAGCCTCGGGGGATATATGCAGGGAGTCAGTATCGACCTGGAAATCACTGCCAAACAGACCAAAAGGGTTAAAGAGGTCAGCGCAAGGATCCTGGCGGATAATTGCGGAAAAAAAATAGAGCAGATCTTAAAGGATTTTGACAGGGATTACTGGATGGATGCGAAAGAAGCCATTGATTATGGCATCGTAGACCATGTTTTTGACAAACTTTAGACTATTTACATTTAATACATTGACTGTCAGTAATTAAGGAGGTTTCCAGAAAAAATCGACGCTGGCAGAAAAGTTATCAGGCTCATTTATCCACCTTGCTGGCATAATCCAAGTAAGTTGGGTAACTTTGCCTTTCAATTGAAAAAAGAGATAATGGCGAAAAATTCGTTACACTGTTCATTTTGCGGACGCAACCGGGATGAAGTAAAGATCCTGATTGCGGGGCAGGAAGGGCATATTTGTGAAAACTGTGTCGAACATGCACAGGAAATTATACAGCAGGAACTAATGATCCGGGAAGATGCTCCGGGTGGTGCCCAATTTAAACTGACCGTCAAGAAACCTTTGGAAATAAAACGTATCCTCGATGAATATGTGATCGGTCAGGATGACGCTAAGAAGGTATTGGCCGTTGCCGTATACAACCACTATAAAAGACTGCAGCAGAAAGTGGTGGAAAATGAGGTGGAAATTGAAAAAAGCAATATTATCATGGTTGGGGAAACCGGCACGGGAAAGACGCTCCTGGCCAAGACCATTGCCAAATTGCTGAATGTTCCTTTTGCCATCGTGGATGCCACTGTATTTACTGAAGCAGGCTATGTAGGAGAAGATGTGGAAAGTATACTGACGAGATTGCTCCAGGTTTGCAATTATGATGTAACCGCTGCCGAAAGAGGCATTGTTTATATCGATGAGCTCGATAAGATCGCCCGCAAAGGAGATAATCCGTCCATCACCCGTGATGTAAGCGGGGAAGGCGTTCAACAGGGTTTATTGAAGCTGTTGGAAGGGACGGACGTTCTGGTACCTCCCCAAGGTGGAAGAAAACATCCTGAACAAAAACTGATCAAGATCAATACCCAGAATATTCTCTTTATTTGCGGAGGAGCTTTCGATGGTGTGGACAAGATCATTGCACGCAGGATCAATACCAATGCCATTGGATTTAATGTCAATAAGGAACAACAGGAACAGGCCAAAAAGAACCTGTTGCAATATGTCAATGCACCGGATCTCAAATCATTTGGCCTGATACCGGAATTGTTAGGACGTTTGCCAGTCGTGACCCACCTGGATCCGCTGGACCGGGCCACCTTACGTTCTATCCTTACAGAACCAAAGAATTCCCTGATCAAACAGTATAAAAAATTATTTGAACTGGAAGGCATTCAGTTAAGTTTCGACCTGGACGTATTGGATTTTATGGTGGATAAGGCGATGGAATTTAAACTGGGGGCAAGAGGTCTTAGAAGCATCTGTGAAAGCATTTTGACCGATAGCATGTTCGAACTCCCTTCCAGCAAAGAAACCAAGCTGCATCTCGATCTGGAATATGCCAGTAAGAAATTTAACAAGAGTAAGATTAACCTGTTGAAAGTCGCTTAAATAATTTTAAGCTGATTTTCCACTAAATTATTTTTATAAAATCATATTAACCGGCAATCTGTCACAAACGGGTTGCCGGTTATCCATTCCGGATCATAAACTCAAATCATTATGAAGGAACTGATCGACAAGATGAAGGCAGAAGGGCTAACGGAAGAGCAGGCCTATAAAGCTATTGAGATCGTTAAAGATTTCACCAAGGAAAAATTCCCTCTTTTTGCAGGAGCCATCGACAAACTTTTCGATAAGTATGGCCCGAAAACGGAAGAGGACTTTATGCCTTAACCTTTTAGCACTTCCCGGGCTATGACCAGTTTCTGAATTTCGGAAGTCCCTTCACCGATGGTACACAACTTACTGTCCCGGTAAAATTTTTCGACGGGAAAATCCTTTGTATAGCCATATCCTCCAAAGATCTGAACAGCTTCTGTAGCAGCCCTGACAGCCACTTCGCTGGCATAATATTTAGCCATCGCAGCTTCTTTGGTCATGGGTAGTTTCTTATTTTTAAGATCGGCTGCCTGAAAGGTCAGTAATTCTGCAGCTGCTATCTCCGTAGCCATATCGGCCAGTTTGAAGGAAATACCCTGAAAATTAGAGATAGGCTGATCGAACTGATGACGTTCCTTGGAATATTGAAGAGCCGCTTCAAGAGCCCCTTTTGCAATACCAACCGATAAGGCGGCAATGGAAATACGACCGCCATCCAACACCTTTAGCGCCTGTTTGAAGCCGGCCCCTGTCTCACCCAGTTTGTTGGCATCCGGGATCCGGCAATTATCGAAGATCATCTCCGCCGTTTCGCTGGCACGCATGCCCAGTTTGTTTTCTTTTTTTCCTCCGGTAAATCCCTTTGTTCCTCTTTCAACCACAAATGCGGTTGCATTGTCCTTGGTCCGGGGTTCTCCTGTCCGGGCGACCACAACAGCTACATCCCCGCTACGGCCATGGGTTATCCAGTTCTTGGTGCCGTTCAGGACCCACTCATCTCCTTCTTTAACGGCGGTACAGCGCATATTCCCCGCATCACTGCCGGTATTGGCCTCTGTCAGGCCCCAGGCGCCCAGCCACTCTGCTGTGGCCAGGAGCGGCAGGTATTTTCTTTTTTGGGCTTCATTGCCAAAAGCAAGGATATGCCCGGAGCAAAGAGAATTATGGGCAGCCAGGCTTAACCCAATCGATCCGCAGACCTTGGCAATCTCTATGATAACGGTAACATATTCTGTATAGGAAAGACCTGAACCGCCATATTCTTCCGGCACTACAACCCCCATTAAACCCAGCTTGCCCATTTCTTTAAAAACCTGAAGGGGAAACTCCTGGCTTTCGTCCCAATCCATTACATAGGGTTTGATATGCAGCTGCGCAAAACCGCGTGCGGTTCCGGCTACCTGTTGCGTAAGTTCTTCTGTACGAAAATCCATTTAAGAATTATTTTGAAGGGCTCTAAAAAAACCAGGCAACAACCTGAGGTTATTGCCTGGCAACACTGGCAAACAATCATTATTAAAACAAACGACCCCAACCGGGCAGATACCATGCAAGTTAGCATAATATTTTTTAAAAACTAACGGTTGTTAGTAAAAAATATTGCCTGGATCAATAATAATACCTGCGGTGATGTGGTCCGGGCCTGTAAGACCGACGGGGGGCATCATTTGGAAGAAGATTGCCCAGCCCCATGATCAATCCTGCATTCAGACTGAACTGATAAATGGAGGAATAAGTGGAAACCCCTGCCCCTGATCCTATATTACTGAAATAGAGCCCCCCCGAGGCAACATCCACCGGAGATAAAACCTGGGCTTTTAATTGAAGGCCCAAACGGGGGGTCATGTATATATTCGTACCCAGCTGCACCCCTACGGCAAATTTGGTATCACTGGAGCCATTATAGCCTGCTTCCTCACCCGGCGTGAGAATCGCTGCTCCCAGGAAACCTCCTATAAATGGGCGCACCGGAGAATTCTGAATGCCAAAAGACTGCACCCCTCCCAATAGGATATAATCGAGTTTGAGGTCGCTACCTGCCAGCTTATCACCCCGGTAACCATACTCATATAACCCCGACTGGGTATTCATATGGCTATAGAGGATCTCGAGCCCGAAGCTGCGGGTCAGATTAAATTTCAGAGAGGCACCGAGGTTCAACCCGTCATTTATCCGGCTATAAGAGTCATAGTAATTATCACGGCTGGCAAAGGTATAGCCGACGGTGGGAATGAACTCAACAGAAGTCTGGGCAAAAGAGCCGGCTGTCACCAGGAGAGCCAGGACGAGGATAATTCCTGTTTTTTTCATACATATTAATTTACGTAGGATAATAGACGGGAAAACAGGCTAAAAGTTTAACCCCTGGATCTTTTCCCATACGGAAAGATTGTTAAGTGTTTGTAAAAAAAGGGGATCACCCCCTCCCCACCAACTATTATATCTACTGATTGCCCTGCGCATTTTGCAGGGCAGCCCGGGCATCTTGCAAGACAGACTGCGGGTATGTTTTTTTTAAAATTTATTGTCTACTAATTTGGTAGACTAATAATTTCACCGTAATCTTGCCATACAAAAATGATGGTCGCGTGGCCGAGTGGTTAGGCACGGGTCTGCAAAACCTTTCACGGCGGTTCGATCCCGCCCACGACCTCTCTCTTTTCATATGGCAAGCAATCGTTAGTCGGCCTTCTGTTTTTACAGAGGGCCTTTCTTTGTTTTTAGGCAAACAGGTCTGTCCTGAAAACTGACCACCACCTCGTCAACAAGTAATCACCAGCCCGTCATAGGCCAGCTCCATACCGGCCGGCAGGGTAAGATTGACATCGGCATTCAGCCCAAGCTGATGACTGATATGGGTGAAATAAGCCTTCGGGATGCCCATATCCCTGACTTCGTCAATGGCTTCCTGCAAGGTATAATGGGAGACATGTTTTTCATGACGCAGGGCATTGAGCACGACGATCTCACTACCCTTTATCTTTTCTTTTTCTTCCTCTTCGATACGGTTGGCGTCCGTGATATAAGTAAATTTCCCAAAACGAAAACCCAGTACCGGCATATTCAGATGCCATACGGAAATAGGCTGGACCGTAATATCACCTACGACAAAAGGCTCCTTGTCAATCCTGTTCAAACGGATATCCGGGATCCCCGCATATTTGATATCGGCAAAGGCATAGGGGAATTCTCGTACGATGGATTCCTGCGTCATTTCATTCGCATAGATGTTCATGGGTCTTTGAAGAAAGAAATTAAAAGCACGTACATCATCCAGACCGGCAATATGATCTTTATGTGGATGGGTGAAAATTACGCCATCCAGC
The DNA here is from genome assembly GCF_054461575.1 of Flavitalea flava. NCBI lineage: Bacteria > Pseudomonadati > Bacteroidota > Chitinophagia > Chitinophagales > Chitinophagaceae > Flavitalea > Flavitalea flava. The sequence continues at coordinate 20,491 of NZ_JBTLQH010000065.1, read as the reverse complement.
GTCTTCACATTTTCCCGGAGCATCTGATAGCGGAAGTCGGGAGTCGTATCAACAACAAGGGTGGTTGTCGGGGACTGAACCAGGATGCTGGAGCGCAACCGCTTATCTTTTTTGTCGGAAGAAGCGCATACCGGGCATGGGCATGCGATCATGGGAACGCCGGTGCTGGTTCCGGTACCTAGAAAGGTGATCTTTAATGGGGGATAGCTCACCCGTCAAATTTAAGGAATGTTACTGTTATTCATTCAGGTTATGAGCCGACATGACCTCATCATAAGTCTTACGGACATCGGGAGGGAATAAATCAGGGGAGATCTTCAGTTGGGGAATTATATCGATAAGGGTGCTGATACGGCTTTCCAGTTGCAGGAATTTATTCAGCACAACCACTTTCCGCTGTTCCAGTATACAATAACCACTTTGAAACGTACCCCGTTCATACCGCACAACATACTCGGCCTCATCCAGTATCCTTTCGATCTTGTCCAGTGTCGTTTGTGTAAATTTCATGCCCCCTAACCCCCTGAAGGGGGAATTTGGTAAGACACGAAGTTACCGAATAGCCAGGGGAGAAGGCAAGGAGCAGCCCTCAATTTATCCACAGCAACTATGGACAATGTGGATACATCTGCAAAAAATTGCTCTTCTTATCTCCCTTTAGGGGGTTAGGGGGATCAATGCCCCTTACTCACCATCCTGATCACCGGAATGATCATTTCTTCCATACTTACCCCGCCATGTTGAAAGGTATTCCGGTAATAATTTACATAATAGTTGTAATTATTCGGGTAACAGAGGAATCCATCCCCACGCGCAAAAATAAAGGAGGAATTAACGGTAGGTACCGGCAGCCCTGCTTCTTTGGGATCCCGGAAAGCCAGTACCTCTTTAGGTTCATAATTCAGATTGCGTCCATGCTTATAGCGCAAATTGGTGGTCGTTTGTTTGTCCCCGATCACTTTGTACGGGGTCTTTACCCTGACACTGCCATGATCGGTGGCCAGAATAAGACTGATCTTTTTGTCGGCTATCTTTTTTAGGGCCTGGTGAAGAGGGGAATGTTCGAACCAGCTGGTGGTTATGCTCCTGTAACTGATTTCATCGCTGGCCAGCTCCTTCAATACTTCCATTTCCGTACGGGCATGGCTGAGCATATCCACAAAATTATACACGATGATATTGATATCGTTATTCAGGAGATTATGGATATTATTCACCAGATCCTGTCCAGCCTGGTAATTCACCACCTTGGTATAGGAGAACTTAAGATTATCCTTTTTCATACGCTTCAGCTGACCCCGGAAGAATTCTTCCTCAAAAAGGTTCTTTCCACCTTCCTCATCGTCATTCTTCCATTGGGAAGGAAACTGCTTTTCAATCTCGATAGGCATGAGGCCGGAAAAAATGGCATTACGGCTGTATTGGGTAGCCGTTGGTAATATGCTGTAAAAACTATCCTCCTCCAGGATGCGGAAGCTTTCCGCGAAAATGGGTTGAATGGCTTTCCACTGATCTACCCGGAGATTATCCAGCAAAATGAAAAAAGTCGGAGTTCCTTTTTCCACATGAGGCATGACCTTGAACTTGAATAACGTATTGGATAAGATCGGACCGTCTTCCGAGCGGGGATTGACCCAACCCGCATAATGCCGGGAAACGAATTTGAAGAACTCGTTGTTGGCTTCCTGCTTTTGGGACTGAAGGATTTCCCTCATTTCCGGGCTGTCACTTTTTTCCATTTCCAGCTCCCAATACACCAGTTTTTTATAAATGTCCATCCATTCATTATGGTTCGGATTGCTGTTGAGCGCTGTAAAAAGCTCGCGGAACTGCTGCTGGTAGGCGGTCGTCGTTTTTTCGGACACCAGTCTTTTATTGTCGATGATTTTTTTCAGACTGAGCCAGACCTGGTTAGGGTTTACCGGTTTGATGAGGTAATCGGTGATCTGACTGCCGATGGCCTCGTCCATCAGATTTTCCGTTTCATTCTTGGTTATCAGGACTACCGGGATCTGCTGGTTGGCCTCTTTTATCTTTGCCAGGGTTTCCAAACCGGTTATCCCGGGCATGCTCTCATCCATCAGTACCACATCGACGAAATTTTCCTTTACGTAATCGATGGCGTCAAAACCATTGGTCAGGGCTTTTACTTCATATCCCTTGTTTTCCAGGAACAGGATCTGTGAGCGCAGGCTTTCAATTTCGTCATCGACCCAGAGTATTTTTGCTAAAGGCATAGATTTGATTTCAGGTTTTAGGATTTGGATCATTCCGGATTTCCATTCCTCCTATAATTTCCATCCTCACTTATCTGACCTTCAGCCAGCGAACCTTTCCTCCGCCAATTGTACCGCTTATTGTCATTTACCTTCCGGAATCGGAGTAATTTAGCGAATCCTTCCATCAAACGTAAATTATCCACCCTGCAATTGTAAATTTGGAGGTTGTTTTAACAAAATCAAAACAGGAATGTCTTATCCACCCAGCAAGATCATTAATGACCCAGTATATGGCTTTATAACCCTGGATCATCCACTTTTGCTGGAGATTATCGCCCATCCCTATTACCAGCGGCTCCGCCGTATCCACCAGATGGCTTTTGCCCACCTGGTCTACCCCGGCGCCGTACATACCCGTCTGCACCATTCCCTGGGCGCCTACCACCTGATGTGCAATGCTCTTGGAGAGTTACAACGCAGGGGCATCCCGATCACGGAGGAAGAGGCGCTGGGAGCAAAAATCGCCATATTACTGCATGACATCGGACATGGCCCTTTTTCACATGCCCTGGAAAATGTACTGATCAGGGACGTACCTCATGAAACCCTTTCCATAATGCTCATGCGGTCATTGAATGAAACCTTCCATGGCCAGCTGGATACAGCGATACGCATCTTTACCCATGATTATCCCAAACGGTTCCTCCACCAACTGGTATCCGGGCAATTGGATACGGACCGGATGGATTATCTGACAAGAGATAGTTTTTTTACGGGTGTTTCGGAAGGAGTGATCGGTTACGACCGCATCCTGAAAATGCTGACCGTTCATGAAGGCGAACTGATGGTGGAGGAAAAAGCCATCTATTCCATTGAAAAATTCCTGGTTTCCCGCCGGCTGATGTATTGGCAGGTTTACCTGCACAAAACGGTATTAAGTGCGGAAAAGATGCTGGTAAAGATCCTGGAAAGGGCCAGAGAACTGCTGGTAAAAGGGGAAGACCTGAAATCCTGCTCTCCGACCCTTGACTTCTTTTTAAAAGAGGGAATAACTCCTGCTACCCTCGGCAGCAGCCTGGATAAGTTTTGTTTGCTGGATGATTTTGACGTGATGGGTACGGTCAAGAACTGGATGTCCCACTCCGACAAGGTATTATCCCTTCTATCCAGGGGCCTGATCGACCGGAGTTTATTAAAAGTACGGTTACAGGCAACTCCATTCGATGAAAATACCGTACAGGAACTAAAAGAGAAGGTAGCCCGGAAATTATCGGTCACGGATGAGGAGGCAGGCTATTTTGTGTTTACGGGGCAGACCACTAATACCACCTATAATCCGGCCGATGAGAAGATCAATATCCTTTTCAAGGATGGAGCAGTAAAGGATATTTCTCAGGTCGACAATGCCCTGATCCATCAAACCTTGTCCAGCCCGGTGAAAAAATTTTATATTTGCTACTTAAATACGGGAAACTAAAGACTATGACATTTTCTGCCGCACAGATCGCATTACTTATAAATGGAAAAATAGATGGGGATCCGAATGCGTCCGTTGGATCTTTCGGAAAGATCGAAGAGGCTGCCGCCGGACAGTTAGCCTTTCTCGCCAACCCAAAATATGAAGATCATTTATATACTACCGGAGCCTCTGTCATCATCATCAATGAGGCCCAGGAATTAAAGCAGCCGGTGACAGCCACCCTGATCCGGGTTCCCGATGCTTATTCCGCTTTTGCGCATCTGCTGACCAAATACCAGGAAATAGAAGCCCAGCAACTAACCGGCATCCAGGAACCTTCCTATATCGCGAGGACCGCCAAACTCGGAGATAACGTTTTCATTGGGGCGTTCGCCTACCTGGATGAACAGGTCGTGATAGGGAACCAGGTAAAAATCCATCCGCAGGTATATATCGGGAAGAATGTCACGATTGGTGACCATTCCGTAATACACCCGGGTGTAAAAATTTATCACAATTGTGTGATCGGTGCAAATGTGACTATCCACGCCGGCTCAGTCATTGGCAGCGATGGATTCGGGTTTGCCCCCCAGGCCGACGGCACCTTTAAAAAAGTCCCCCAGATAGGCAATGTAATAGTGGAAGACAAAGTGGAAATAGGCGCCAACGCAACGATCGACCGGGCTACCATTGGGTCAACGATCATAAGGACCGGAGCCAAACTGGACAACCTGATACAGATCGCCCATAATGTAGAGGTCGGCCATCACACCGTTATCGCCGCCCAGGCAGGTGTCAGCGGCAGTACCAAGATCGGCAGTAATGTCATGATAGGCGGACAGGCAGGAATAGTAGGACATATTCAGATCGCAGACGGAGCAAGGATCAATGCCCAGAGCGGAGTCAGTAAATCCATAAAGGCTCCAAATGCTGCCGTTACTGGATCTCCGGCCTTCGATTATACCAGCGCCCTGCGGAGCCAGGCTTTAAGCCGTAACCTCCCGGAAATACAGAAACGATTGAAAGAACTGGAGGAGCTGGTCAAACAATTATTGGCCGAAAGGGTCTAAAAATGTATAATTACTCCTTATGAGCAATACGGACAGCAATACCGGCAATTTTATAAAAGCAATTAAGGACGGTTATACCTTTAAAGGCGAATCTGTCCAACTCGGTGCAGGAATGCTGGACGGAAAAGTCGTAAAAGACGCCGGAATTTATCTTCCCCTGAAAACAATGAACCGGCATGGATTGATCGCCGGGGCAACAGGGACCGGCAAAACAAAAACCTTGCAAATGATCAGCGAGGCCCTAAGCGATGCCAGCGTACCTGTTTTGCTGATGGATATCAAAGGAGATCTGAGTGGAATTGCCGCCACCGGGACAGCGAATGACAAAATAACCGATCGTTGCGGACAGATCGGAATCGATTATAAACCGGCTGCTTACCCGGTTGAGTTTTTAACACTGAGCCACGAAAAAGGATTACGGCTTCGCGCTACAGTCAGCGAGTTCGGCCCCATCCTGCTCTCGAAGATACTCGGCCTGAACGATACCCAGCAAGGCCTCGTGTCCATGATCTTCAAATATTGCGATGACAACAAGCTTCCCTTATTGGACCTGAAGGATTTTATCAAGGTCCTTCAATATGTAAGCAACGAAGGAAAAACGGAGATTGAAGCTGCCTATGGAAAGATTGCAACGACTTCTACCGGAACCATCTTACGTAAAGTGATCGAATTGCAGCAACAAGGAGCCGATCCATTTTTTGGTGAAAAAAGTTTTGAAGTGGAAGACCTCATGCGGATCTCGGAAGACGGCCGGGGGATGATCAGTATACTTCGGGTCACCGATCTGCAGGACAGACCTAAATTATTTTCGACGTTCATGTTGCAGATGCTGGCCGAATTATATGCCACCTGTCCCGAAGAAGGGGATCTGGACAAACCGAAACTGGTCCTGTTCATCGATGAGGCGCATCTTGTCTTCCAGGAAGCCGGCAGCGCCCTGCTGCAGCAGATCGAGACGGTTATCAAACTCATCCGCTCAAAGGGAGTAGGGGTTTTTTTCTGTACGCAAAACCCTACCGATATACCCGCGAATGTGCTGGCGCAATTAGGTTTAAAAGTACAGCATGCCCTCAGGGCCTTTACAGCAGCCGATCGCAAATCCATCAAACAAACGGCGGAGAATTATCCTCTTTCCGATTTTTATAAAACAGAAGACCTCATTACACAAATGGGGATCGGGGAAGCCTTCGTAACCTTACTCAATGAAAAAGGAGTTCCCACTCCTCTTGCACATTGTCTGTTATGCCCTCCGAAAAGCCGTATGGATATTCTCAACCCGGCCGAGATAGATACGATCACCGGTAAATCCAAACTGGCTACCAAATACAATGAAGTTATCGATAGCCAGAGCGCTTATGAGATCCTGACGGCCAAGCTGGAAGAAGCCGCAGCGAAGAATGGCGGCGCAGGAGCTGATACCGGCGGGACATCACGAACGGCCAAACCGGAAAAATCTACGATCGAAAAGATCCTGGACAGCCCTGCAGCCAAACAGGTGGAAAGAACGGCGGCCAGTATGATCACCCGAAGCCTGTTGGGCGCCCTGGGTCTGGGGGGACGCAGCAGCAAAAAGACCAGCTGGTTTTAAGGGTAAAGGCCTTCATCAGAAGCCTGGCTTTTATGTTGAACCTTCAGACAGTTATCGCAGATTCCACAGTCCGTTGCTTCATTATCGCCAAAATAGTTTGCCAGGAAACGGCTTCGGCACCCTTCTTTTTTTTCTAAAAAACCGACCATCGTTTGAATACGGGCGGCAAACTTTTCTTTCCTTTTTTTATAACTCACCGGATCCAGATATAGTTCTTCCGCCTGGACCCGGTCCCGCAAAAAGTATAACTGGGGGGTATCTTTTGGCGGGGTATATTCCAGAATATGATAGGCCTGCAATTGCTGTAATTCTGTTATCACTTCTTCAGGCTTTTTCCGGAGGAGCCAGGCAAGGTTCTTTTCCCGGATGGAAACAGGCTGATCGAAGATGCCCTCATAGGTGCGGAGCAGCATATGTAAAAGGGGTTCGAGGTCAGGATGTTCTTTTTCAAATTCATAGAGGGTTTGTTTACTGGCCAGGAACTGAACCCTGGCCTGCAGGAAAACATTTTGCAAAAAACTCAGCATTCCTTCCTGCTCCAGTGCCTTTATCGAATTCAACGCTTCGGGAATGCCGGAGAAGGAACTTCCGTTCTTAAACCGGCTGACGAAATCCGTCAGGTCGAAATCAAAATAATTGCCGGCTCCGCTGCCTGCCGGCAGTTGCAGGTAATTCATCACCTGCTGGTATACCTGTCTGATCTTGTCAAAGGTGGGGAACCTGGCATCCGGAAGCGCCAGTAATTCTTCCGGCTCCCGCTCCTGGTATAACAATACGGCATACGCTTTTTGCCCATCCCTTCCGGCACGGCCTGCTTCCTGGTAATAGTTTTCCACGGATTCCGGGCAGTCGGCATGTATGACCGTACGCACGCCGGATTTATCGATCCCCATGCCAAAAGCGTTTGTACTAACGATAACCCGCATCTGATCCTTTAACCAGTCTTCCTGTCTTTGTGCCCGTTCTTCCTGGGGAAGACCGGCGTGATAGGCTCCTGCCGGGATACCAGCCTTGTTCAGCGCCTCGCTGATCTCCCGGGTACCTTTACGGCTTTTGCAATAAACGATGCTGCTTCCGGGAACTTTTTGGAGGATCTCCGTTATCTTCCGGATCTTGGAATCCACCTTGAACACGCTGTAGGACAAATAGGGCCTTGCAAATGACTGCCGGAAAACGGCAGATTTGGAGAAACTTAATTTATCCTTAATGTCTTCCAGCACCCCGGGAGTAGCCGAAGCGGTCAGGGCAAGCATGGGGACCCCAGGCAACTCCTCCCGCAAAGCGGCAATCCGGAGATAGGGAGGGCGAAAATCATACCCCCATTGCGACACACAATGCGCTTCATCTACGGCTACCAGATTAATGGGCAGGGAGGGCAGATATTCCAGGAAAAGAGCTGTCTCCAAACGTTCCGGCGAAACATAAAGGAATTTGCAATTACTCCCACCTGCCAGTTGAAGGGTTCTGATCACTTCTTTGCGGCTCATGGCAGCATCTATGGCAAATGCGGTAATATTTTTGCGGCGCAGCTGATCCACCTGGTCTTTCATCAGGGCAATAAGGGGGCTGATCACCAGGCAGGTTCCCGGCCGTGCAAGGGCAGGCACCTGGAAACAGACCGATTTGCCGCCCCCGGTAGGAAGAAGGGCCAGGGTATCTGTACCACTCAGGACGCTGCGGATGATCTCTTCCTGTAAAGGCCGGAAGCTATCATAATGCCAGTATTCTTTTAGTATGGAAAGAATATCCTCGTTCATCGGGTCAAAAATTTCATCGGCTGCAAACTAAGGCAGTTTTTTTACAAAGAGCCGGACAGAATTAAAAACCAGCACTACATCGCTAAGTCCCATCGCCAATGCCGCAAAGGCAGGTTTAAGCAGCCCAAGAGCCGCTACCGGTATGGCAATACTATTATAAAAAAAAGCCCAGAACAAATTCTGACGGATGGTTAGAAAAGTATATTTGCCCAGGCTCAAGGCAGCAGGAAGTTGTTTCAGACCATGGTTCATCAGAACAAGATCCGCGGTCTGCATCGCCAGCTGGGAGGCATCACTCATCGAAATGCCAATCGTAGCCTTGGCAAGGGCAGGCGCATCATTGATCCCATCGCCGACCATGGCCGTAGGGGTTTGAGCGGTAAGACGGGCAACCTTTTCCATTTTTTGTTCGGGGGTTTGTTCTGCCAGCACTTCTTCGATGCCCAATTCTCCCGCCAGTTGCCGACAGGGGGCCAGCCTGTCCCCGCTGAGCAAAACCGTGCGAATACCCCGGGCATGGAGTGCCTGAACGACTTCAGCTGCCTCCGGCCGGACCGTATCGGCCACATCGATCCATCCTAACAACCGTTCGTTCCGGAAAATATATACGTTATGCGTGTCATTTTCACCGGCAGAGCCAACCAGGGCAGAGCCGATCTTATAAGATCCTGCCAGGTAAATGTCTCCATTCTTTGTTTCGCCGCGCATGCCCAGCCCTTTTATCTCTTCAATTTTCGCCCAGCGCAATTCACCCTTTGTTTTCCAATCGCGGGCTATACACCTGGCGATCGGGTGCGTGGAATATTTCTCCAGGGAGAAGGCGATACGTTTGAACTCATCTTCCGTTATTATTTCGTCAGTTGGAGTATTTCCAGTCAACCCCCAATCCTTTAAACTAAACTCCCCGGTCGTCAGGGTCCCCGTTTTATCGAATACTACCTGGCGGATAGACGCAAAAGATTCCAGGCCCCTGGCATGCCGGAAAAGGATGCCCTGCCTGGCAGCCCGGCCCAGCCCAACGGCAATGGCCGCAGGAGTGGCCAACCCCATGGCGCAAGGGCAGGCGATAACCAGTACGGCAACCGCTCTCATCAGGGAAGGCCCCGCTTCCTTTAACAGGACAAAATTGATAACGAAGGTGATCAGGGCGATGCCCAATACCAGGGGAACAAAAATGGCGCTAATCTTATCTGCCAGTTGTTGCATGGGAGGTTTTTCGCCCTGGGCTTGTTTGACCAGTCTGATGATCCCGGCCAGCACAGCCTCTTCGCCTGCTGCCGTCACCTGGACCTTTACCGTTCCGGAAAGGAGGATACTGCCGCCGATCAGGCTGTCTTTTGGCTTTTTATGCAGGGGCAGGCTTTCGCCGGTTATAATGGCTTCGTTTACACTGGCCTCTCCCCAAAGGATCTTGCCATCCGCCGGAACCTGTTCACCCGACCGGATGAGGATCAGGTCCCCGCTCCTCAATTCTGTGCTTTCCACGGGGAAGATCTGTTCCTGGTGATCTCCGTCAAAAGCGATCATATTGGCCATAGCCTTTTGGGATCTGGCCAGACCCTTCAGGGCTTTTTGCGTGGATTGAACCGAAACATCTTCCAGGTAATAGCCAAAAAAAACAAGGGTAATGATGGAGGCAGCCGTTTCATAAAAAAGATAAGCAGGGCCAAGCTCCCAAAGGGTGCCTGCCAGACTGTATAAAAAAGCCGCCGCCGCCCCTACCGCAATCAAAACATTCATGTTGGGAAGACCATTCAGCAGGCTCATGACCGCACTACGTCCAAAAAAATTCATGCCCACGATAAAGACAGGCAGACAAAGTACAAATTGCACCCAGGGCAACATCAGCCAGTGAACCGGCAGATGATCCCCCGCCATGTGCAGAAGCAGCATCAGTGTAAAAGGAAGACAGATCAGAAGGTTCCGCAGGTGCCTGTTCATTTTCTTCTCCTCCTTTTGGCTACCTGCGCCTCCTTCGGCAACTACGGAATATCCCAGATCCTCGATTCCTTTGCGGAGTTTTTGAGGATCGGCCTTCCCGGCATTTTCGAAACTTAGGTCTCCGCTCGCCAGGCTCACCTTTACCTGGGACATACCTTGTCTCTCCAGGTATTTACCAATGGTAAGCGCACAGGTCGAACAGGTCATTCCTTCTATTTTCCAATTAATTGTTTCCATAATCTTATATAATCCAAATCTTAGGGTAAATCCTGTAAAAATATACACTTAACGGGGCAGAAAGTTATCTTTGCGGCATGGAAATTCGTTTTCATCTGCAGGATATCAGGCTGGCCGCTGAAAAATTCTGGCAGGCGTTTCCGGGACGGACTGTTTTTGCCTTCCATGGGGGAATGGGAGCCGGTAAAACGACCTTTATTCATGCTTTATGCGATGAGAAAGGAGTTAGTGACACAGTAGGAAGTCCTACTTTTTCGATCATTAATGAATACAAGTATCCGGGGGGAAAGATTTTCCATATGGACCTTTACCGGTTAAAAGACGAGGAGGAAGCCCTCGGGGCTGGTGTGGAAGATGTCTTATACAGCGGTGAGATCTGCCTGGTGGAATGGCCGGACCGGGCTCCGGGTATTTTTCCACCGGAAACCGTGGAAATCTGGCTGGAAATGCTGGACCCATCCACCCGGAAGATTAAGGACGGTAATCAATTTTAAATTGTAATTTGACAGATACATGTCTCAGCAAAAACCAGTTATCAGTACCTCTTTCAGCTACGAAACCTTGGAAGAAACCCTTGATATCAAACCCAAGGGCGAACAATTGTATATCGGGATTCCCAAAGAAACCGCCTTCCAGGAAAACCGGATTGCCCTGACCCCGGATGCAGTAGGCGTGCTGGTTAGTAACGGACATGCCGTTGTCATTGAACATAATGCCGGGGAAGCCTCCCATTACAGGGACAGGGATTACAGCGAAGCAGGGGCAAAGATTGTTTACGACAAGGCGGATGTATATAAAGCCCCCATTCTGGTAAAAAGCGCTCCGGTTATCGAAGAGGATCTGCCTTTCCTCCAATTGAACCAGATCATTATTTCCCCCATCCATCTCTCAGCCATGAAGGCGGAATTGCTCCAGAAAATGATGGACAAACGAATAACGGGTATATCGTTCGAGAACCTGAAGGACGATAGCGGAACCTACCCGATCGTTCGCAGTATGAGCGAGATCGCCGGAAGTGCCGTTATGCTGGTGGCGGGTCAATACCTGAGTTCGGCCAATCATGGAAAAGGAGTCTTATTGGGTGGTATTTCCGGTATTCCTCCTACCAAAGTAATTATCCTGGGAGCCGGTATCGTAGGGGAGTTCGCTGCGAGAGCGGCCCTGGCACTCGGGGCTTCCGTAAAGGTCTTCGACAACAGCGTATACCGGTTAAAGCGGCTTCAGGTCAATATCGGCCAGCGCATGTGGACCTCTGTGATCGAACCCAGGATCCTTGCCAAACAATTGAAGACCTGTGAAGTGGCCGTTGGCGCCCTATCCTCCCAGACCGGCCGAACGCCGATAGTGGTTTCCGATGAAATGGTAAGCAATATGCGTCCCGGAAGTGTGATCATCGATGTCAGCATTGATCGCGGAGGTTGTTTCGAGACCTCCGAGATTACGACCCATGAACATCCCATTTTCATGAAATACGGAGTGATCCATTATTGCGTGCCGAATATCCCATCCGGCTTTGCCCGTACAGCCTCTCATGCTATCAGCAATGTTCTGATGCCCTTATTACTGGAAGCCGGCGAAGAAGGCGGATTCGAGAACCTGGTATGGCATAAGATCCATTTGCGGGGCGGTATCTATCTTTTTAAAGGAGCTCTGACCAATTTCCATCTTAGCCAGCGTTTCGATCTGAAGTATACGGACTTGAATTTGCTGATCGCCAGCCAGCGCTAAAGTATCAATCTTTTACGAAGAATCAATCCTTTACGAATGTAATTTTCAATTCTTCCAGTTTTTCGCGCAGGCCTTGCCAATCTACTTTCCGAAGGCTTCCGGCACAATACAAACGGGATTCAAAATCATTGGTGACAACCCGAAGGCCATTGGATCGTTTGGAAGGGATTTCAAAGACTACTCTGTTGATTTCATTAATCGGATATTGCCTTTTCAACCAGGGAAAAAAATGATTCCTTACCCATAGAAATTCGCTGGAAACCTGGAAGTAAAAAAGCTGAAATCCATAGGATATATAAAGAAGGAAAACGAATACGCCCATGGTTACCCATGCGGCTACAAAAAAGCCATTTTTGCCCGCAAAGGTCATTTTCATTAAAATAAAGATAAAGGTAGTCAACGCGCAAAACATGATCATGTTACCGCTGGATAGATAATTACCTGAGAAGGTCTCCATTTCAGAAATCTCTGTGGATACAGGGTTCAGCCGGGGCAGTAAAACGGATTCGCCGGACTCAGGAATAGTCATGGCTGTCTCTCTTTTCATGGCCTGATCAGGTAATTCTTTCGCTATGGAACCATACCAATCCCGCAAACGACGTTTCAATTCAGGGGCATTTCTATAAACACTTTCATCCAGAACGATTTTTCTTCCATCAGCTAACTCAATGGAAATGGCTTCCTCCATACCCCCATTACCATAGATCCTTTCCCTGGCTGCCAGGTTTATCGAACTTATTTCTTCTTTTTGCAGAAATGTGGTAGAAAAAAGGCTTTTAATCAATAACAGATCTGGTTGAATACGGAGTACCTTAATTCTTTTTAGCAGCAGGAGAATTAAAAGACAGATCAACCCGGAAAAAAACAGACCCGGATAAACAGCCCTGGTGTAGCCACCCCCTCTATCCCTGAGTTGCATATTAGGGTGGACCACTAAATATAGTCCCACGGAAAGGAATCCTGCCAGGATTAAACAGGGAAAATACATTTTCCAAAAACTAAATTTGCTGCTTATCATCGGATAAGATTTTAGCCTCAAACTATAAATTCTTTCGGAAACTTTTACTTGTATTCCAGGATATTGAGAACTTCCTGGCAGAAATCATATTCCTGCAGGTCATTGGAACTGACGATCACCATCCGGCCGACAGCAAACTCTTTAATTAAGGACCGGTAAAGGGCAATCCCGTCCGTATCCAGGTTGGTACAGGGTTCGTCGAGCAGGATAACAGGCGTATCCGAAAAGATAGCCTGGGCCAGTTTGACCCTTTGTTTCATACCCGAAGAATAAAAACGGATCTGTTTATGGGAGGCTTTTTCAAGGCCGACCCTGGCTGTTATATCTTTTATGGAAAGACCGGAAAGAAAAGGTTTGAAGGATTGGTGGAATTGAAGGAACTCCAGCACGGTCATCTCTTCTATTAATTCGAGATAAGGTGCCGCAAGGGATATATACCGGTAAAATTTATCCTCCTCCACCGGAAATTGAATTTTCCCTTCGCTGATGGCGATGGCTCCCCCAAGGGCTTGTAATAAAGTAGATTTACCGGACCCGTTTGGGCCTGTAATCGCATAAGTTTGTCCTTCTATAAATTCGTAACTGAGGTGACGAAAGATCCAGTCGCGATTGAAGCGTTTGCCGGCATCAATCAGCGTAATCCTCATCAAAGCTGCTTTTGCTGTAGCGTTTTATAATGCCCCGGGGACTTTCGCGGATAAAAGTGACGATCTCATCCCTTTCATCGCTGGCCGGAAATTCTTCTTCCAGGAATTCCAGGGCCTGGCTGGTGTTCATCCCTTTATTGTAGATAACTCTATAAATATCAAGGATATGATTGATCTTGTCAATCGTAAAGCCCCTGCGTTTGAGCCCTACAGAATTGACGCCTGAGTAACTCAAGGGCAAACGGGCCGCTTTGATATAAGGGGGAATGTCCTTACCTACCAGAGAGCCGCCGCCAATAAAAACATGGGAGCCGACCCTGACAAACTGGTGAATGGCACACATACCGCCAAGAATCACCCAATCCCCGATCACTACATGTCCTGCCACCTGTGAGTTATTACTGAGGATACAATTATCTCCAATGATACAATCATGCGCAATATGGCTATAGGCCAGGATCATACAATTCTTTCCCACCTTGGTGGTCCAGCGGTCCCGGGTTCCCCTGTGAATGGTGACGAATTCACGAATGGTCGTATTATCTCCAATTTCCACTGTCGTCTCTTCACCGTCGAATTTAAGATCCTGCGGATCGGCGGATACCACAGCGCCCGGGTAGATCCGGCAATTTTTCCCGATACGGGCTCCCTCCATGATCGTTACGTTACTGCCAATCCAGGTTCCTTCTCCAATTTCCACATTTTGATGAATCATCGTGAATGGATCCACTTTTACATTGGCTCCAAGCCGTGCATTAGGATGAATGGAGGTATAGGGATGAATCATTCTTCGCTCAGTTGATTGATTTTCAGTTTCTTGAATCATTATTGAATCTTCCGTATGGATTGCTGTTTTTTTCATAAAAAATGCTGAGCGAACCCCCAGCATCTCACAAAAATAAACTTATTTGGTACAATTATCCCAAATTAACTTCACTTGGCGTGCCGCTGGTAAGTCCGTAACTACCCATTATCATTTCTTAACTCTTCTTTATCAATTGAGCCATCAGATCTGCTTCGGTAGCCACCTTATTTCCCACATATACGGTACCCCTCATTTCACAGATGCCCCTGCGGATAGGACCCAATAATTCCATTTTCAGGACCATGGTATCCCCGGGGATGACCTGGTGTCTGAATTTACAATTGTCGATTTTCAGGAACAGGGTATCGTAGCTGCCTTCCGGCATGGCGTTGATACAGAGGATGCCGCCTGTCTGGGCAAGGGCTTCGATTTGTAAAACGCCCGGCATTACCGGGTTCCCCGGGAAATGACCCACAAAGAAGGGCTCGTTGAAAGTGACATTCTTTATTCCAATAATATGTTTGTCTGTGATCTCGATGATCTTATCTACCAATAAAAAAGGATAGCGGTGAGGCAGGGTCTTTTCTATCTGCTGGGAATTAAAGATAGGAGGTTGATTGGGATCATAAACAGGCGTATTCTTCAAATGTTTGTTCTTCTTGATGTACTGTTTGATCTTTTTTGCAAAATCAACATTGGTGGAATGACCGGGACGATTGGCAATAATATGACCCTTGATAGGATAACCGATCAGGGCCAGATCACCAATTACGTCCAGCAATTTGTGACGGGCGGGTTCATTGGGAAAGCGGAGTTCCAGATTATTCAGGTATCCATTGCTTTTGATCTCAATCTTATCCCGTTTGAAGGCCTTGGCCAGACGCTCCATTTCATCCGGTGTAACGGGTTTGTCGACGACTACGATGGCGTTATTGATATCGCCGCCCTTTACCAGATTGTGTTCCAGCAGCATTTCCAGTTCATGGAGGAAACAGAAGGTACGGCAGGGGGAGATCTCCACTTTAAAATCGCTCATCGATTTCAGACCGGCATGCTGGGTTCCCAACACCGGGCTGTTAAAGTCGATAAGGGTAGTGACCTTATATTCCATGGAGGGCATTGCCACCATTTCCACCCGTTTCTGTTCATCGTAATGCTGGATATTCGAATCGATACTGTACCAGGCCTTGGCCGCATCCTGTTCCAATACCCCGGCTTCTTCGATAATCTCCACAAAAGGCTGAGAACTGCCGTCGATGATCGGAATTTCGGGACCGTTGATTTCCAGCAGGCAGTTATCCACTCCCATTCCAACAAGGGCTGCTAAAATATGCTCGACCGTACTCACCTTGGCTCCGTTATCTTCCAGGGTCGTTCCCCGGGAAGTATCGGTAACCAGGTCACAATCGGCCTTGATAACCGGCTGACCTGGAAGGTCGATACGTTGGAATTGATATCCAAATCCGGGATTGGCCGGCTTTAAGGTCATGTCTACCTTAATGCCCGTATGTAAGCCTGTACCGGAAATGCTCACCACCGAACCTAATGTGTGCTGCTTATCTGGATTAAAATTTGCGTCCATTCTTAATTCTTAAGCGGACAAAGATAAGCCCCAGGGGTCAAGCGGCAAGCTGCCGGCCAGACTTTTTTAAAGATCCTCTTCCCGTTCGAGCATCAGAATAGCGCCTTGGGGAACGATAAAATACTTTTCCCCTTCATACAGCACTTCCGTGGCGCTGCTGAGGAGGAATATAGCCAGATCCCCTTCTTTTGCCTGCAGCGGGACATATTTTACCTGATCGTCCTGGTTCTTCCAGGGCTCATCATCTACCAGCACCGGAATGGCATAGCCGGGGCCGGTTTTGATAACATAGCCCTGTTGAACTTTTTCTTTTTCCTGAACGCCGGGAGGCAGGAAAAGGCCCGATTCCGTTTTTTCGTTAGGCCGGGAAAGCCGGATCAATACCCGGTCCCCGATCACGATCAGTTTCTTGAACTTATTATTGGAGGTTATATGCATGTGTTCTCCAAATTTACTACTTTTCCTGATGACTGATAATAAGCCCTTTGCTTAGGGTCAGACCCGATTTTTTTTGCAGATTTTTTCACGGACTGCTATGGTTATCTGCCAATTAATTAACAAAACATTACACGGGAGGTGGCCCTAGCAGGAAATGGTTTAACTTTATTTGTACTAAAATCAGTTTAACATGGAAGGTAAGAAACCCAAAATACTATTATGTGAGGACGACCAGAACCTGGGAATGGTCCTTAAAAATTATTTGGAACTGAGTGATTTCGATGTGACATTGGAACGTGACGGACGGCTCGGACTGGCAGCCTTTCAACGGGAGAAATTCGATCTTTGCCTGTTGGACATTATGATGCCGCATATGGATGGTTTCACGCTTGCCGAAGAAATAAGGGACGTGGATCCTGATATTCCTTTATTCTTCATCAGCGCCAAAACGATGAAAGAAGATATTATCCAGGGTTACAAACTTGGGGCGGATGATTATATCACCAAACCCTTCGATAGTGAAGTCCTGTTATTGAAGATCAAGGCTATTCTGAAACGAAATGATGATCTTAACAAAGAGTCGGAGAATAAAGAATTCGATCTTGGCTCCTATCATTTTAACCCGAAATTGCGGGAACTCAGCCATAAGGGCCTGATGCAGACCCTTTCTCCCAAGGAAAATGAATTATTGAAAATGCTGGCCGAACATATGAATGATCTTTTGCCGCGTGAACAGGCGCTGAAAAAGATCTGGGGCAGCGACACTTACTTCAACGGCCGCAGCATGGATGTTTACATTGCCAAATTGCGCAAATACCTGAAGGACGATACAACTATCGAGATCGTGAATATCCACGGTAACGGATTCAGATTAGTTGCACCGGTAACCCCCTAACCCCCTAAAGGGGGAATAAAATTATTGGAAAACATTTAGGGCAATAGGACAATTAGAGTAGGGTGCTACAAAACTCCCCCTTTAGGGGGCTGGGGGAAACAACTCGTTCTTATGGGGATAATGGATCTTCCCCAAATGCTTATAGGCTTTTTCCGTTGCTTCACGGCCCCTTGGAGTACGCATCAGGAAACCTTCCTGGATAAGGAAAGGTTCATACACTTCTTCCAGGGTTCCCGTTTCTTCCCCGACGGCGGTAGCGATCGTGGAAATCCCAACAGGCCCCCCCTTGAATTTATCGATGATGGTAGACAGTATCCGGTTATCCATTTCATCCAAACCATGTTCGTCCACATTCAGGGCCTTCAGCGCATGCTGGGTGATACCCAGATCGATCACTCCATTGCTCAGCACCTGGGCAAAATCCCGGACCCTGCGTAAGAGGCTGTTGGCGATACGCGGCGTACCCCGGCTGCGACGGGAAATCTCACCCGAGGCGTCAGACGTTATCTTGGTATTTAGAATGCCGGACGAGCGGAGAATAATTTGCCGAAGGGTCTCCGAATTATAATATTCCAGCCGGGATTTGATACCAAAGCGGGACAATAAGGGAGCAGTCAGCAAACCGCTGCGCGTAGTAGCGCCGACAAGCGTAAAGGGATTGATATTGATCTGTATGCTTCTTGCATTGGGCCCGCTATCGATCATAATATCGATCCGGTAATCTTCCATGGCCGCATACAGATATTCTTCCACTACATTACTCAGACGGTGTATCTCATCGATGAACAGGACATCGTTAGGTTCCAGGTTGGTCAGCAAACCAGCCAGATCACCTGGTTTTTCAATAACGGGTCCTGATGTTTCCCGGATTTTTACGCCCATTTCATTGGCCACGATCCTTGAAAGGGTGGTTTTACCCAATCCGGGAGGCCCATGGAAAAGAATATGATCCAGCGCTTCCCCGCGCATTTTAGCAGCCTTAATAAAGATCTTCAGGTTCTCCACCAACTGTGGCTGTCCGGAGAAATCTCCGATGACCGATGGACGGATATTATTTTCAAATTCCTTATCCGCAGCACTCAGCCCTTCCTTATCTTTATTTAGATTAAGATTCTGCATAGAACAAATATACCCTAAACCAAAATATTATTGAACCTTAACCAGGGTAATATCGAAAAACAAAGGGGAATTTGGAGGTATGACAGAACCCGATCCCTGACAACCATATGCATAAGTGGAAGGTATCAATAATTTTATATGACCTCCTTCCTGGATCTTGGTAAGACCGATCTGCCAACCAGGAATCAACCCACTCAGCCTGAATCCGGTTTTGGCGTAATTGGTCGTAGAATCGAATATAATACCGTCCAGTTTTGTACCTATATAGTTCACATAAAGGAATGAATTGTAGTCCGGAACGGGACCCGTACCCTGGCTGATGATCTCGTAATACAGACCTGTAGTATCTTTTACCGGTATAATTCCTTTTGCCCTGGCAAAGTTGAGCAGGGCAGAGGAATCCGCAGTAACTGCTACGTCGGTGCAAGGCGTATAACCAGACCCTCCTTTACCGCAACCCGAAATAACTCCATAGATCAGTACGCCTGTCAATGCTATGCCCAATCCAATCTTCCCGCTTTTTTTAACCCTTTCCATATGATTGCCGAAATTTTAAATGAGGGGCAAAAATAAGGATATGCAGGAGTCGGACATAAAGATTTTCCGGGCATGAAGATTTTAAGGAAGACGTTGCCATAAAATATCGGCAAACCATTTCCGGGAATCGTAAAATGCCTGAATAGGTTTAAAACCAGATTGGGCGGCCAGATAGTTTGTCTCCCGGAGGGTATATTTTTGAGAGATCTCCATAAATATAGTTTCATTTTCTTCCAGGTGTACCCGATCGTTATCACCGATCTGTACCTCCTGGTCGGCCAGGCTAACCAGATAACTTTTACAGGTTCCGGTCCGTGGATCATAGGTTGGATAATGATCGAATTGTGAAAGATCAAAATCCGCATTCAGTTCCCGATTGATCCTTTTCAGCAAATTCAGGTTAAAATCCCTGGTGATCCCCTGCCTGTCATTATAGGCATCGAGAATAACCCTGGGATTTTTTTTCAGGTCGAATCCGATCATTAATAGATCTCCCGGCCTCATAAGTTCATACAAACGGCTGCAAAAAACAGTAGCCTGTTGTATGGTCATGTTGCCGATATTGGCGCCCATGAACAGCACGATCTTCATACGGGTGGAAAGCTCATTCATCTCTTCCATCTTATCCAGGTATTCCCCGTTCAGACCCAGCATGTGGAGACCAGGCATTTGGCGGGGAAGTTTTGTTTCCAGAGAATGGATCACATTGGATGAAATATCGATAGGGTAATAGGTGAATTTAGCCTTTGCCCTTAATAATTCCTTCAGCAGATAGGTGGATTTGGTCGCATCGCCGGCTCCCAACTCTACCAGATCAAAACAATCGCTGTATTCAAAAAATGACTTTACCCAATTCCCTGACTGCTGCTGCAGTATTTCCATTTCGCAGCGGGTGGGATAATACTCCGGGCATTCCATGATCTGCTGGAAGAGTTTGTCTCCTGCTTCATCATAAAAATATTTGGACTGAAGGTATTTATTTACCGCTTTCAGCCCGCTGGTCACGTCCTTGTAAAAACCGGACAATTTCCGGTCGCTTATCTTTTCCGTTCCTGAAGTCCAAAACATAGAAGTTCTTTTATTGGTGGTAATTTGAAAGACACAACTATCCGATCTGCCTGATTAAATGAATGAATTACACGGCAAGCCTTATGCCAGTATACTGCCAGCGTAAGGGAGGATGAAAAAAATTCCGGTAGGTATCCCGGCTATGACCGCCGGGAGTTGCCGCCGAAGCCCCTCTCAGTACCATCTGGCTAACCATGAATTTCCCGTTATATTCTCCAATGGCCCCTTCCGCCCGTTTAAAACCAGGATAGGGAAGATAAGCGCTTCCGGTCCATTCCCATCTTTCCCCCCAATTGAACTTTCCGGATGAGGCTTCCCATTCCCACTCAGTGGGCAAACGCATGCCCACCCAGGCGGCGTAGGCCGCTGCCTCATAATAGCTG
>NZ_JBTLQH010000064.1:0-27911 GCF_054461575.1 Flavitalea flava | reverse complement strand
GGTTTATAATGGATTAGGAACAGGCTCTGTTTTGGATGCCGGTTGGGATTGATTCCTGGGATCGTGTTCGGATTCCCCGATGTCGGTTACTCCGCCTGAAATGGCGAATTTCATGGCCTCGGCGGAACTTATATCATCCAGCAAACGTACCCGTTCTTTTTTAACAAAATACAGATGCCCGGCAAAAGCATAGGATTGAGGAACATAGACGGCCACATATTCTTCGAGCCCGAATTTGATGGATTCCTCCTGGGTAATAAAACCAATCTGCCAGATATCCGGCGCCTGGATACTGACCAGCACTGCTTTATCGAACTTTCTTTTGTTGCCGGCAAAAGCCTCGAAAAAGTCTTTGATGGTCGTATAAATAAGCTTTATTCCGGGCGTTTTTTCCAGGATCCTGTCCGAAATGCCAACCAGGCGGCTTACAATAAAGGAGGGGGAAATATAACCAACGATCAGGGCGATCGTGATGAATACGACAAAACCGAGTCCCGGGATCCGTTTGGGGCTGCCGTACAGGTCTGTCCCGGTCAGGTTGGGTAAAATGCTGTGGACCAGGTTGGGAAGGATCCCGTCGATCCAGTTAAAAAGGGCAACGACCGTCAGGATCGTGATGGAAATGGGGGCAAGGACTAACACTCCCTGTAAGAAAAAATGTAATAAATTCCGGAGTATTTTTCGAATCTGCATAAGCCGGTCGTTTAAAACGTGAAATTAGGCAATCTCCCGAAGCGCAGGTATTAATTAATACCGGCCACCCCTTTTAAGGCGCCGTTCATCTCCCCAATTCGTTAACTGATCCCCAAATTGTCAAAAAATAGCTCGGAAACTTTGGTAACGAAAAAAGTTTCCGTAGTTTTGGCCCTTAAAAGGCAAAAAATGCTTTGCCGGGCAACGGCGGACCATTTTAAGGGAAAATATGGAAGTAAAAGGCAATATGGAAGTAAAAGAAAGAATATTAAGTAAAGCGGCAGAACTTTTCATGCGGTATGGGATCCGTTCTATTACCATGGATGAAATAGCGGCAAAACTGGGTATTTCAAAAAAGACGATTTACCAGTTCTTTACCGATAAAGACGACATGGTTTCGGCGGTTATCGATGTTGAAATAAAGAAAAATACGGCTGATTGCATCGACTGTCAGGAAAAAGCCGAAAACGCAGTTCATCACATTTTCCTGGCTCTGGAATCCCTGGAGGAGGTATTGAAATATATGAATCCGCTGATGCTCTATGATCTTGAGAAACATCATCCCCGGGCCTTCAAAAACCTGAAGGATTATAAATATGAATTTCTCTATAAGATCACCATGGAGAACCTGCAAAGGGGGATAAAAGAAGAACTCTACCGCGATAATATACAGCTGGATATAGTGACTAAATGTCGTATCGAATCTGCCTTCCTCATCTTTAACCTGGATCTATTCCCGCACAGCAAGTATAATGTGTCTGAGGTGAACTATGAACTGTCTATGTTATTCCTGCATGGGGTCGTATCGGAAAAGGGCAATAAGCTTATCGAAAAATATAACACGGAAAGAAATAAAAAAACAGCTCATGAACAGAAGGTTTAACAAATGGCAAGGGTTGATACCTTGCGTACTTATCCTGGCAGCATTGAATGCGCAGGCGCAGCAGGGAACGGCTGCCGGCCAGGGCGCAGCTTCCGGAAAGGCAACTGCCGGGCAGACCGTTATTCATAATTTTTCGACGAAGGATGCGATCGATTATGCAGCCAAAAATAGTGTTTTCGTTAAAAATGCCTTGCTGGATTATAAGATCCAGGAACAAAGCAACCGGGCAACTACTTCGCAGGCATTGCCCCAGATTACAGGAAGCCTGGGTGCGACGGATAACCTTCAATTACCAACAAGCCTCATACCGGGAGAATTTGTGGGGCAACCGGCAGGCACTTTCCTTCCCCTTAAATTCGGTACTCAATTCAACAATAATGCGGGGATTACTTTAAAACAGGTATTATTTGACGGTCAGGTGTTTGTCGGCTTACAGGCCCGTCAGGCCTCCCTGAATTTCTATACCAAAAAACAAGAGATCACCGAGCAAATGTTGCGCGCCAATATTCTAAAGATCTATTATCAATTATTGGTGAGCAAAACGCAGATGGACCAGATCGATGCGAACATAGCCAACCAGCGGGAGCTATTACGCAATTCCAGCGAATTATTTAAGAATGGTTTTTCGGAAAAACTGGATGTGGATAAGGCATCGGTGCAACTGGCCAACCTGGAATCCGAAAAGATTCAGACGGGCTATAACATCGATAATGGATACCTGGGGCTTAAAGTATTAATGGGCATGCCCATAAGGGACTCCCTTACATTAACCGATACCCTGACCTATGATATGATCCGCAACTCCGTCCTGGGGGATGATTATAAATATACAGACCGTCATGAATACCAGCTGCTTCAGATCAACAAACAACTAAACGAGTTCGATGTGAGCAGGTATAAGAAAATGTATATTCCGACGGTTTCCCTGACGGCTAATTACGCGCAAAACCAATTCTCAAATAAATTCGATCTGGGTCAGCGGAACAGCTGGTTCCCCTCTTCTTATGTGGGGTTGAATATTTCCGTTCCCATTTTTGACGGATTCTTTAAAGATGCGAATATCCGGCAGGCAAAATACAAATTGCAGCAGACCGAGAATAATATCGATTCCCTTAAGAACCGGGTGGATAACGATGTGAAGCAGTCGCAATTGCGGTTCACCGCTTCACTCGCGACGCTTGACTATCAAAAGAAGAATATGGATCTCTCCGCAAGCGTTTACGAGCAGACCCGGAAAAAATACGAACAAGGTCTTGGTTCCAATACGGAGATTACAACGGCTTTGTCGGACCAGAAAACAGCCCAGCAAAACTATTTTAACGCACTGTATAATGCCATTACGGCAAGAATCGATTATTTGAATGCCATTGGCAAACTATAACTATAACCAATTATAAATTTACCCGGCAACCTGGAACGAAAACTTAAAAAATCATTGATATGTATAAGATACTGACTGTTGTTGTAATCGGCTCTTCCTTTCTGCTCGCTTCCTGCGGGAGCAGCTCCGGACCTAAGAACGATTCCCTGGAAGGAAAGAAAACCGAACTGACCAATCTGAAAAACCAGGAAGAGAAACTAAGCAAACAGATCGCGACCCTGGAAGCGGAGATCATAAAGGCCGACCCGGCTTCCGCCCTTGCAGAAAAAGCGAAACTGGTAACCCTTACCCCTCTCGCTCCCACCTCATTTACGCACTTCATCGACCTTCAGGGTAATGTGGATGCCGAAGATGTTTCTTATATCGCCCCCCGTGACGGAAAAGGTGGGGTGGTAAGACAGCGGTATATAAAAAAGGGAGATGCCGTTAAGAAAGGGCAGTTATTGTTAAAACTGGATGATGCCATCCAGCGTCAGCAACTCAGCAATGACCAGACAAAACTGGCCCATTCCAAAGATATCTATCAACGCCGAAAGAATCTTTGGGATGAAAAGATCGGTACGGAAGTGGATCTGATAAATGCAAAAAATGAAGTTGACCAAGCCGAAAATCAAATCAAACTGGACCAGGAGCAACTGGATTTTACAAATATTTATGCTGATATCACGGGTGTAGTAGACGACATCACGGTAAAGGTGGGTGAATTGTTCAATGGTCAGCAGCAGTTGCGCCTGATCAATACCAATAATCTGAAGGTATTGGTACAGGTTCCTGAACTCTACCAGGAACGCGTAAAGGTAGGAACGCCGGTGAAGATCGCTTTCCCGGGATTAAATAACAAGGAAATTACCGGAATTGTACATGTAGCCGGAAAAACGATCAATACCGGAAGCCGGTCCTTTGAGGTGGAAATAAGGATCCCCAATAGCAATGAAATCCGGGCAAACCAGGTAGCCGTTGTTAAACTCCAGGATTATGCGGCAAACAATGCAATTACCATCCCGGTGAATACCCTGCAAACGGATGAAAAAGGGAAATATGTATTGTTAAGCGTTACGGAAAAGGGGAAAACGGTAGCACGAAAGAAAACAGTTACGATCGGTCAGTTATATGCCGATAAGATAGAAGTTAAGAGCGGCCTGCAGGCCGGTGATCAATTGATCACCGATGGATTTCAGGGTTTGTACGAAGGGCAGTTGATCGCGACCAAATAGTAGAAGAGGCCATATAACAGAGCAGGCCATTGCTTAATTCAATTCAAAATCGACTCATGAGTGCTTTAGAAAATTTTACAGATAAATTCAAAAATTTCGGGCCTACCACCTGGAGTATTAAGAATAAAACGGCCATTTATTTACTCATGCTTGTCGTGAGTGGAATGGGGCTTTATCAATTCCTGACCTTACCAAAGGAACAATTCCCCGACATCGTAATACCGACGATTTATGTATCCACGATCTATACGGGTAATTCCCCTAAGGATATGGAGAACCTGGTAACACGCCCTATCGAAAAACAGATCAAAAGTATAACGGGTGCAAAGATAAAAAAATTCACCAGCACCTCTCAACAGGACTACTCCGCCATTATGGTTGAGTTCGAAACGGATGTGAAAGTGGATATTGCCTTGCAGAAAGTAAAAGATGCGATCGATAAGTCCAAACAGGATCTTCCAACAGATCTGACGCAGGAACCAACAGCGTTGGAAGTTAGTTTTTCCGATCAACCGATCATGTATGTTAATATAAGCGGGGATTATGACCAGCAGCGGTTAAAGAAATTTGCGGATGATATGAAGGACAAGCTGGAAGAATTACCGCAGTTGAACCGGGTGGATATTGTCGGAGCTCCTGAACGCGAGTTTCAGATCAATGTAGACAATTTCCGCTTACGGAGTTCCAATCTTACGTTT
Organism: Flavitalea flava; assembly: GCF_054461575.1. NCBI lineage: Bacteria > Pseudomonadati > Bacteroidota > Chitinophagia > Chitinophagales > Chitinophagaceae > Flavitalea > Flavitalea flava. The sequence continues at coordinate 23,042 of NZ_JBTLQH010000064.1, read as the reverse complement.
GACGATATCGATAATGCCGTTAAGGCCGAGAACCTGGATATCTCCGGAGGATTGCTGGATGTAGGCAATATGAAACGCAGTCTTCAGCTGAAGGGCCAGTTCCATACGGCAGCAGATATAGCCCAGATCATCGTTCGCAGTCCGAGTGGCGGCGGGGCCGTTTATCTGAAGGACATTGCGACCATCAAAGATACGATCAAGGACAGGGAAAGTTATGCGCGGCTGGATGGAAAGAATGTAGTGACCCTCAATATCATCAAACGGTCGGGAGAGAATCTTATCCAGACTTCCGATGACGTAAACAAGACGGTCAATGAAATGCGTGGGGCCTATCCAAAGGATCTGAATATCGTCGTTACAGGCGATATGAGTACGAAAACCAGGACTTCGTTCAATGATCTGGTTAACTCCATTGTCATTGGTTTTGTGCTGGTATTGATCATCCTCATGTTCTTCATGGGAGTGGTGAATGCCTTTTTCGTTGCCTTGTCGGTACCGCTGAGTATGTTCGTGGCCTTTGTATTCCTGCCTGCGGCGGATATTATGATAGGAACCCATGTCACCCTCAACTTCATCGTGCTTTTTGCTTTATTATTCGGGTTGGGGATTATTGTGGATGATGCGATCGTGGTCATTGAAAACACCCACCGTATTTTCACCCAAGGCAAGGGAAAGATCAATACGTCCCAATCCGCGATGATGGCTGCCGGTGAAGTGTTTATCCCCGTACTTGCCGGTACGGTTACCACCCTGGCGCCCTTCGTTCCCCTCATGTTCTGGCCGGGGATCATCGGGAAATTCATGATCTATCTGCCGGCGATGCTGATCTTTACGTTGACAGCTTCGCTGATTGTGGCTTTCATTATGAACCCGGTTTTTGCGGTGGACTTCATGAATCATCCGGAAGAAGAAGGGAAGACTTCCAAATTCAGCATTTTTAAGACACCTGGATTTTGGATCGCGGTCATCCTGGGTATCTTACTGGATCTGATGAAAGTTACTTTCCTGGGGAACCTGCTGTTATTCATGGTCATCATGGCGATACTGAATAAATTCCTGTTCGAAGGGATGATCCATAGTTTTCAAAACCGTGTATTGCCCTGGATCATGGGACATTATGAAAGTTTGCTGCGTTGGGCGCTGAAAGGCTGGAGACCTGCATGGCTCCTATTCAGCACTTTCCTTTTGCTGATCTTTTCCTTTATATTTTTCGTCATGCGGAATGTACCGGTAGTCTTTTTTCCAAAAGGAGATCCTAACCAGGTATTTGTATACCTGAAACTGCCGGTGGGAACTTCTGTGGATTATACGGATTCGGTTACACGTGTTTTGGAAGGACGTGTATACAAGGTCCTGAATATGGAAAATGGCAAGAAGAATACGGTAGTGGAAAGTGTGATCAGTAATGTCGCCATAGGTGCCAGCGATCCTACAAGCGGAGACCGTAGTACCCGCAGTGAATTGGGGCGTATCCAGGTTTCCTTTGTGGAATATGGCAAACGTAATGGCGTACACACGGCCCCTTACCTGGATTCTATCCGGTATATGATGAAAGGCGTTCCGGGTGCGGAGATCTCCGTTGACCAGGAAAGCAGCGGCCCTCCTACAGATCCTCCCGTCAATATTGAAGTTGCCAGCGAAAATTTTGACGACCTGATCAAAACAGGGGTGAGATTAAAGAACTATCTGGACTCTATCCAGACACCCGGGGTGGAAGAGTTAAAAATGGATATCGATCTGACCAACCCTGAGATTACCCTGACCGTTGACCGGCAAAGGGCGATGAGTGAGGGCGTTACTTCGGCTATGATAGGCCAGCAGCTCAGAACAGCCTTATTTGGGAAAGAAGCCTCAAAGATCAAGGAAGGAAAGGATGAATATAAGATCCAGATCAGGAACCTGGCCATCCAGCGAAAGAACCTGAGTGACCTTCTTAATATGAATGTCACCTTCAGAGATATGGCCAGCGGGGGCGCGATCAAGAATATTCCGATCAGTTCGCTCGTAAAGGTCGATTATACCAGTACGCTGGGAAGTGTAAAAAGAAAGAACCAGAAAAGGGTCATCACCCTACGTTCCAATGTACTGACAACACAGGGATATACCGCTACGGGCGTGAACCAGGTATTAACCAAATCCATTGCGAATTTTAAAGGCACCATGGATGGCGTTACCATCAAACAGACCGGAGAAGGGGAGCAGCAGGCAGAAACAGGAGCATTCCTGACGAAAGCACTTGTCATTGCGTTGATGATGATCCTGCTTACGCTGGTATTACAATTCAATTCTGTCTCTAAATCGGTCATCATCCTGACGGAGATCCTGTTCAGTGTAATTGGTGTGCTGCTTGGTTTTGCATTTACCAGGATGGAAGTATCCATACTGATGACAGGCCTGGGTATTGTGGGACTTGCCGGTATTGTGGTCAAGAATGGTATATTGGTTATTGAATTCACCGATGAACTGCGTGGCAGGGGTATGAAGACGAGGGATGCGGTTATCGAAGCAGGTAAGACACGTATCATCCCTGTATTATTGACAGCCATGGCCGCTATCTTAGCCTTGATCCCGCTGGCGACAGGGTTTAATATCAATTTCGTCACCCTGTTCTCCGAATTGAACCCGCATATATATTTTGGCGGTGACAATGCAGTATTCTGGAAACCTTTATCCTGGACCATCATATTCGGATTAGCCTTTGCTTTTTTCATGACTTTGTTCATGGTGCCGAGTATGTACCTGATCGCTGAAAGATTAAGAAGACCGATGCGTCGTCATTTCGGCGGAAAGTGGATATCCTTCCTCGGTATTCCTCCGTTTACGTTCCTGTTTATTGTACTGGTATTCTGGACGATCTTCAGACACAGCGTAGAGGTAACAAGAAGAAGACGTAAACTGGGAGACAAGCTGGCTGGAAAAGGCGGAGCCGGTGAAACCTGGATCAGGAGTTGGTTTTAAATAAACGAAAACAGCAAACTGCTGATAATGAATAAATTAGCATGGATCTTAGCTGGTAGGCATTGATGTTTAGCCTGGAACTGCAAAAGATGCGCTGACTGACCCTAAAAAGCCGGTAAGCGCATCTTCGTTTTTTCTACCTTCATAAAAATTTTCATTATGCGTAATAATCATGAGATAGATTACAAAATATACGGAGAGGAACTTCAGTTTGTAGAAGTGGAACTGGATCCGGGAGAAACGGTGATCGGCGAACCCGGAGGCTTTATGATGATGGACGATGGGATCGATATGCAAACTATGTTTGGAGATGGTTCTTCTTCCGGCCAGCAGGGAGGCTTGCTGAGCAAATTGCTGAACGCCGGGAAACGTGTGCTCGTGGGAGAGAATTTATTCATGACCGCCTTTACCAATGTCGGGCAGGGAAAGAAAAGGGTGAGTTTTGCCGCCCCTTATACCGGTAAGATAATCCCTCTCGACCTGCAGCAACTGGGTGGATCCATCATTGCACAGAAGGACGCCTTTTTATGCGCTGCCAAGGGTGTGAGCATCGGCATTGCCTTTCAGCGCAAACTGGGGACCGGCATTTTCGGGGGAGAAGGTTTTATTATGGAGAAGCTGGAAGGGGATGGATTGGCTTTTGTACATGCTGGTGGGTATATAATAGAAAAGGAGTTGAAACCCGGAGAAATTCTCAAAGTGGATACCGGATGCGTTGTTGCCTTTCAGCCTTCTGTCGATTTCGATATCGAATTTATCAAGGGCATCCGTAACTGGATGTTTGGAGGTGAAGGATTGTATTTTGCCCGTATGCAGGGACCCGGCAAAGTCTGGTTACAATCTCTGCCCATCAGCCGCCTGGCCAGCAGGATCATTCAATACAGCCCGCAAATGGGTCATCGCCGGGAGGAAGGCAGTATCCTGGGAGGCTTAGGGAATTTGCTGGATGGAGACGGACGGTAAAGATGGCCGGAGACAGACAATAAGTGGATAATTTAATTCATAAAAAAACTCCCGGTATTTACCGGGAGTTTTTTAGCAATATACAATGCTTCAATAATGCTTTACCAATTATTTCCTGCTCGCGAATTTCGATAACAAACGAAGGATCTCGAGGTATAGCCAAACGATGGTAACCATCAGACCGAAGGCACAATACCACTCCATATATTTAGGAGCTCCTACGGCTGCCCCCTGGTCGATCCTGTCGAAATCCAGGATGAGGTTCATCGCAGCGATCGCGACGATGATCAGCGAAAAAAGGATACCCATGCTGCTTCCTTCATGAATGAAAGGCATGTCGACATGGAACATACGAAGCACCATGGCGATCAGGTAAAATATCGCAACGCCGGCTGTTGCCGTAATTACAATTGACTTAAATTTTTCCGTTGCTTTTATTACTCCGGCACGATAAAGGATATACATGGCGATCACCACGCCAAAGGTTAGACCAACCGCCTGCATGACGATTCCCGGAGCTACTTTCTGGAAGGCATTATTATAGATGGCCGAGATGCCGCCTAAAAAAACACCTTCCAGCAAACCATAAGCAGGTGCGAGATAGCCTGCCCATTGTTGTTTAAAAATGATGACGATAGCCACAATAAATCCGCCGATAGCAGAGCCGATCATCCAGGGCATGATATCTTTATTCTGATAGTAGGCGCTCCAGGTGAAAGAAGCGGAAGCAATTACCATCAGGGATAAAAAGAAAAACTTATTCAATGCGCCGCGTTGGGTCATTACTTGCTCGCCGGGAAGGGTAACCGATTTGTCATAAATGTTGTCCTTCAGGGCAGGATTACTAGATTGAAAAAATGCCATAATTTTAGGTTTTTTAGCGTATGCAAAGTACACATTGTATCTAAGAATAACAAGGATTCACATAGGGTGTTGAATATCAGTATAACTTTAACAAAACGGTTTTTATTTCGTTAAATTTTGTCCAGGGGATAAAATGATTGGCGCCGGGAATAAGCGTAATTTCCACTCTCGGGGAATTTACCAGTAATTTTTTGCCATATTCCGTGTTTCCAGGCGGTACCCAGGTATCCATAGCTCCATGAACGAAATAAACCGGGCAGGTTATCTTTGCAAAATCCTTTTTTAGGTCCTTCAGATCCTTTTTCAGATACCATAACTCTTCATTGGATGGGCGTATAGCGCCGGGTACAAAATAATTCAGAGGTGTTTTATAAAGAACAGGTCTCCATCTTTCGGGTTTTTCTTCCCCGGGATCGATGGAGCCGGAAAGGACGACAAGGGAGGTGAACAGACCTGGATTATCTGCAGCCAGTTTTATGACCAATGGTCCACCCAGGGAATGACCGGCCAAAAATGCCGGCCGGTGATTGTTTAATACGGTGAACAAAGGACTGATCAGTGCAGATTGTTGGGCCAGGTGTTCGGGGCTGCCATAATCGCTGTGACCGAAACCGGGTCTGTCCACAGAGACCAACCGGAAATGTGTCAGGAGGTCTCTGTCCTTCATATAGGTTTCGAACGCATCCCAGCTTCCGGGAGAACCGTGTATAAAAAATAAAGTAGGAAGAGTATCACTCCCTGTAAGGGCATAGTGGATGTGTTTCCCTTCCACGAGGATTGTCCCGGTGGTAAGCGAGAGGCTGTCTCTGGAAAATTCCTTACGGGCGGCATCATCCGTCTTACGAAAAGTCATACAGCTTTGCGCCAGGATCAGCCATAGTAACAGGAAGCCCCCAATTACCCAGGCCAATGTTTTCATGAATCTTTTTATGCGTATCAGTTTTATCTGCGTCTGTTACGTTGTTGCGGGGGTCTTTTCTGATCCTGATCTTTGTTGTCACTGTTGTCTTTATTCTCAGAAGGAGGGATGTTTTCCCTGTTTTCTCTGGGAGGTCTGTCATTATTTCCCGGAGCTCTTTCATTCCCGGGAGGAGGGGTGCCAGGCGCCCTGTTATCCCGTCTGACCGGAGGCCTTCTGTCCCTGTTATCGCCGGGAGGTCTGTTATCTCTGTTATCACCAGGTGGCCTGTTTTCTCTGCTATTTCTGTTCTCTCCTACGCCCCTGTTTTCACCGCTGCCCCTATTGTCACCACCACCCCGGTTTTCGCCGCCACCTCTGTTCTCTCCACCTCTGTTATCCCTGCCTTGGTGATGATTGCTGTGTTTCTTTTTGCGATCGGCTTTTTCAAGGGTCTTAAGGCTGATCTGTCCAACGAGATCCACAAAACCGCCTTCATCTTCTTTTGGTTTGCCGGTACTGACTTCAACGGGTTCCAGACCGTCAGGGATCACATTTTGCATGTTTAACTGCCTGATCTTTCTGACCCTTTCGATGGTAAGGGGAAATTGTTTGTTGCTGTCAGGCAGTACATACCACATCAGGTTCTTGAAAATATCTTTTTTGATCAGTATGGCCGTTCCTTTAGCTACCTGCAGGGTCTCTACATTATCCGGGAAATTCTGAAGGGCATCCAGGTAAGTGTCCAACTCATAATTAAGACAGCATTTCAGCCGTCCGCATTGACCGCTCAATTTACTTTGATTGATGGACAGGTTTTGATAGCGGGCTGCCGTAGTATTGACGGATTTAAAATCGCTCAACCAGGTACTGCAGCATAATTCCCTCCCACAACTTCCAATGCCTCCGACCTTGGCAGCTTCCTGTCTGGCTCCGATCTGGCGCATTTCTACCTTGAGGCGAAATTCACCGGCGAATAATTTGATCAATTCCCGGAAATCCACCCTGTCATCCGCAATATAAAAGAAAGTTGCTTTACGTCCATCGGCCTGGATCTCCACTTCGCTCATTTTCATATCCAGTTTCAACTGGCGGGAAATGGCTCTTGACCTAACCAGGGCTTCTTTTTCCCTGGACTTATTTTGTTGCATGATTTCCAGGTCCTTATCGGTGGATCTGCGCAGAATTTTCTTAATATCGGGGTTCCATTCCTCCACCCCTTTTTTCTTCATCTGGAGACGGACGATCTCTCCGGTGATATTAACGGTTCCCACGTCGAATCCACTTACTCCTTCCACGCTTACCAGGTCACCCTTTTCAAAAAGCTGGGTGGTGGTATTGCGGTAAAATTCCTTGCGGCTTCCCTGGTTAAAAGTGATTTCCACGATGCGACAACCGCTTTCGGGATCGCTAAACGGCAGATTGGCAAGCCAGTCATGCACGTTCAACCGGTTACATCCTCCGCTACTGCATCCGCCATTACTCTTACAACCTGACGGCTTACCGCTGGCAGTTCCACAATTACTACATCCCATATCAAAAATGCATTAAAAATTAGGAATAAATCGTAAAAAGAAGGAACAACCGCACCGGCAGAAGAATTCTACTGAGTATGCAAAGCCATTATTAAAAAAATATATAGATGCAAGATGACTCTGTTAGAACGGTTAAAAATTCCCAGGCACAAAACCTTGTTCACTTGCCGGTCTGGTCCGGATTTACTTCTTTTCACAAACCCCCCTTCGAGAGGGTATAAACAAATATACTACGAAAGGATCATTTGACCCCTACACAGCTAAAAAAAAGAACCGGGTGGACCGGGTCCATTTTGAAGTAAAATCGGTATCCCTGATAATCCGGAGTCATTTTAACAGATTTTAACAATTAAACCGGGAAATGGAACAATCCTGCCAGGGGAATGGAACAGGCTTGCCGGGGAAATGAAACAATCAGACCAGGGAAAAGGTAAATCTGTCAGTTAACAACTGGCGCCGTACGGTGGGCTATAATATGATATAACTTAATGGTCAGGGCGTGAAACAGCATTTTAGCATGCGCATTTCGCTCAATATAATAGGCAGCCCGGTCCAATTCTTCAATAATGGCCTGTTGCTGGGCTACATCGGCCATTTTATTAAGGCGGCTGGCAATGTCTTTTTCATTTTCCGGGATATTTAGCCGTGAGGCATCCATACAGCGGAGCCGGATGGCCTGTTCAAGGAGATGATTAAAGTACCGCAGGAACTGTTTTTGTCTTTCCCTTCCGGATTTGCTGATCTCCTCTATCCATTTTACCTGGGCAATGGGGCCGTTTTTCAGGATGGAATTCAGCCATTCCCTCAAAAGACTTTGCCAGTCGTCTTCCGCATGCCGGATCAATTGAAGGGCTTCATGGTAGTTGCCCTCGCTGATCGCAGCAATCTGCCGGGCCTGATCAGCTCCGATTTTGGCGCGTTCCACGAGAGCCTGCTCGATGTCTGCTGTTTCCGGCATGGGGATCCTGACCAGTTGGGTACGGGACAGGATGGTTTGAAGGACCATGGATTCATTCTCGGCCACCAGGATGAAAAGAGTATCGGGTGGCGGTTCTTCGATGAGTTTAAGCAATTTGTTGCCCTCGTTTCCCAGGTATTCGGGCATCCACATGAGAAGGATCTTATACCCGCTCTCGAAACTTTTCAGGCTTAGTTTATGGATGATATCACTGCATTCATGAGCTGTAATATTACCTTGTTTGTTTTCCGCCCCGATAAACTGAAGCCAATCATAGGCATTCCCATAGGGGTATTTGGCCACAAATTCCCTCCATTCTGAACCATAGTCTGTACTGATGGGCTTGTCGCCGGGTTTTCTGGGAATTACCGGATAAGAATAATGAATGTCCGGATGAATGAGTCGACTGGCCTTGACGCAGGAAGCGCAGACCCCGCAGGCATCGGAAAGATCCACTTCCGGGGAGGCTTCGTCCGGCTTATCCGGAACACCCGCCTTTTTCCCGTTTACTTTTTCGCAAACGACATATTGGGCAAAAGCCAGGGCCAGGGCAAGGGCTCCGCTGCCTTCATTGCCCAGGAACAGAAGGGCATGACTCAGACGGTTGAATTGAACCAATTCTACCAGGCTCTTCCTGACTTCCATCTGTCCGATCACATTCTTAAAAGACATAGCTGCAAATATAAAAAGATAAGAGGCTATCTTATCTTTTTATATTTGATTATTGGCCTTCGGCCGATCGCTCCTTAATTAAGATATTTGGTGATCTCTTCGTCCATCGGTTTTACCTTACTGGGGAAAACGGCGATCAGGGTTCCTTTCTCGTCGACCAGGAATTTGGTAAAGTTCCATTTGATAACAGGGTCCGCGACGCCCAGTTTTTTTGCCTCTTCGGTCAGGTATTTAAAAAGAGGATGGGTATTGTCTCCGACAACATCAACTTTATCCGCCATAGGGAACGATACGCCGTAGTTTTTGGTGCAGAACTCCTTGATCTCGCTGCTGGTTCCGGGTTCCTGCTGGCCGAAGTTATTGGCCGGGAATCCGATGATCACCAGCTTGTCTTTATATTTTTCATATAATTTTTCCAGATCGGCATATTGTGGAGTATATCCGCATTTGGAAGCTGTGTTCACGATAAGTATTTTTTTACCCTTGTATTGGGCAAGATCGATAGTACTTCCGTCAAGAGCCGGCACTTTAAAATCATAAACGGTCATTCCTGCAACCAGGAAGAGGGAAAGAAGAGTGGCACGTAACATAGATAATGATTTTTGTTTGAATGGTAATAGAATGGATGAATTCCTGCATGCAGGAACTTCCTGTAATTTACTACAAAAACTGTACTACAAAAACCGAACGGAAAAATGCGCCGTCAAGACAGCTCTGAAGGATGAATGGTTTTCCTGGACTGATGAACGGAGGAATCAAAGGGGATGGGGATCATTGACCTGTCATTGGCGTTCGTAGCATCCCAGATCAGGCAATCCTACGGTACGGGGGTGACCGTCCAGGTCCAGGAGAAGTCCGGTCCCTGTTCCCTGATCGATCGCCGGTGATTTGGCTTTAAGGTGAAAATCATATATCCGCTGGAACGTGTTGACACTGTCAAAAAAGGGATCGCTGTTAACGATCATATTGGCGGAACCGATATCAGCAGGCACCGTTTTTACTTTCCAGAGACAATTGGAAAAATTTACAACGAATGGATTATTGCCCTGGCGGGATACGGACACTTCATTATCTACATTTCCGAAATCACCCCAAAAGATACAATTGATGAAATTGGCATATAAATCTGCCGTTACCGGGGTAGTTCCCTGCACAATATAATTGCTGACAGAAAGCACCGGCTGGGTATGCGTGATGAAGGTATTGGAAAAGCTGGCTGCGGTGCAATGGGTAAAGGCATAATTGCCGCCATAACCCAGTACGATATTTTTCCCGCAATTGCTGACCAGGCAATTCGATGCCTGAATACTGCTTTGAGCGCCCAGAATACCGGCGTCGAAACTATTATCGATAACACATTGTGTAAGCAACAGCTTTGTTGCGCCATTTGAGGATGGCGCTTCCGCGACTACTCCCTGGTAAGCATTCCTGATCACGGCATAGTGCAGGGAATTGTTGATACTGGTTTCCCTGAAATAAATACCTGGCCAGCTTCCGGGAAAATTCCGGTAGGGGGCGTCCAGCCGGTCGCTCTGAAAAATGACCCTTGTACTATCATATACGTCTCCTGTAACCTGCAGGGAACCGTCCACCAGGAGAGGAGCATCGGCGTGAAAATAGACCCGGCAACCCTGGGGGATAAGAAGGCTTGCATTGGTGTCAATTTGGAGCCCGCCCAGAATAACATAGGGCAACGTATTGTTCCAGGTGACATGGCCGGTAATTTTTTGATTGCGCAGGAAGATGGCATTCTGGCCCCATGCCTGCAATTGGATATATTGATCATTACCATTAAATGATACCCGTATGCTGTCTTTCACAATGAAAGGCAGGTTGGCTGAATTGGGATTGATCCGGACGGCGACAAAAATATACAGACTATCTCCGGCTGCCAGTTCCAGGTTGGTTTGTTCAGGACCTGGTGATCCGTCGATATTTAGCGTAAAATAGGATTGGTCGCCACCCATTAATGTAAGATCGGACAAACGGAGTTTCTGATCGTTGTCATTAAAGATCTTTACAGATTGTGTAACCGATCCGGTGGTGGTAAATACAGTATCGAAGAAAAGGGTATCCGATGAGAATTTAATAACGGCATTTTTACCGGTGATAAAAGAATCTTTCCTGCAGGAGAAAAGGTAAATGGCGGCAAAGCAGGGTATCAGCAATAGCAGCTTATTCATCCGTAATTAATGTCTTCTTTTTAGTAATGGTAAAAATATACAAAAAACCGGAAGGTTGCCCTCTTAAAAAAGATACTGATAGACTTCTTCTACCCGCCCTACCGGAAGGATTTCAATATTGAATTTTTGATTATTGAGTCCTTTCTGGTTGTATTTGGAAACAAAGATCTTTTCAAAACCTAATTTTTCGGCTTCGGCTATCCGTTGTTCGATCCGGTTTACGGCCCGTATCTCACCGCTTAGTCCTACTTCTCCGGCAAAACAGGTTTGAGAGGAGAGGGGGGTATCTTCAAATGAACTTAACAAGGCGCATAAAACCGCCAGATCGATAGAGGGGTCTTCAACTTTCAGGCCACCGGCAATATTGAGAAAGACGTCCTTTACTCCGAAATGAAAGCCTCCTCTTTTTTCCAGAACGGCCAGGAGCAATTGTAGTCTGCGCAGATCGAAACCACTTACCGTACGTTGGGGAGTTCCGTAAACAGACTGCGTAACCAGGGCCTGCACTTCTATCAGAAGTGGCCGCATCCCTTCGATGGTCGCTGCGATAGCTATACCGCTAAGCTGTTCTTCTTTTTGCGTGAAAAGAAGCTCACTTGGATTGCTCACTACCCGCATACCGGCTTCGCTCATTTCATAGATTCCCAGCTCCGCCGTGCTACCGAAACGATTTTTTAAAGTACGGAGGATGCGATAGGCATAATGGCGGTCTCCTTCGAATTGAAGTACGGTATCGACCATGTGTTCCAGGATCTTTGGCCCCGCAATACTGCCTTCTTTGGTGATATGTCCGATTAAAAACACAGGGGTATTGGTCTCCTTGGCAAAACGCTGAAATTCTGAAGTGCATTCCCGGACCTGTGAAACGCTTCCCGGCGAAGATTCAATATAGGGGGATTGGAGGGTCTGAATAGAATCGACGATCACCAGTTGGGGCTTTAATTTTTTTATCTCCTGGAAAATGGTTTGTGTGGATGTTTCGGTCAGGAGGTAAAAATGTTCGTTCCGGATATTCAGCCGGTCGGCCCGCATTTTGATCTGCTGTTCACTTTCTTCTCCGCTGATATAAAGTGTGGTGACGTCCTTTAGTAATAAGCCGATCTGGAGGAACAAGGTGCTTTTACCTATGCCAGGCTCACCGGCAATCAGCACGATACTGCCGGCTACTATGCCTCCGCCCAATACCCGGTTCAATTCCGTATCCGGAGTGACGATCCTTTTTTCTTCGGCGCTGATCACTTCATTCAGGGAAATGGTCCGTACCTCTTTCTTTTCGGTGGAGAATTTTTTCCATTCCGATTCAGCCAGTTTATTGTCCTTGGTTATGACTTCTTCTACCAGGGTATTCCACTCTCCGCAGGAGGGGCACTTGCCTGACCATTTTGCACTTTCATATCCGCAATTACTACAAAAAAATGCTGTTTTGATTTTACTCATCCGGCAAATTTAGTTGCTTATTCTCATGCGAGAGGTTGATTTTTCCGTCCTGGTTTCCGGTTACTTAGAATCAGACAACCGGAACCTGGTTTGTCTCTATTTTGGAATTTCGTATTTCCGGATCTGAATATTTTTTTAGTGAGTAATCGGTGAATAAATAATTTGATGCAGCGCAAAATAGTTTTGAGACAGCAAATGAACTCATGGTAAAGAAGTGAGTGAAAAAATTCATGGACAAACGGAAAAAAGAAAAGAGAAAGGAGATAAAGAGAGAAGGAATGGAGATAAAAAGGAATGAATAGAAGATAAATAAAACAAAAGGAGAATAATAATGATGGAGTACCGACTAAAAAGTAAAAGGGCCAGCTAGATCGCCGGCCCCTTACTTACTAACCCATTAAATTCTTGCACTAAATTACAAATTAGCGCCACATAACAAAATAATTTTTTGAGGTGTGAATAACTTTAGAAGGGCCGAATCGGGTTTTTAAGGCATCCGACGAGGCAATTTAAACTATTGATAATCAATATAATATGATTTTTTTGCGCCTATGTCCCCGTTTAGAACCGGGTGGAGATCCTCCCCAATATTTAATATTCGCAGGGGTAATACGACTTGTGCCCTGAACCCTGAAAAAATGCCTTTAGGCCCCTGAATGATCCCTTTTTCCTCCGAATTGAATCTCAACCCCAAACGCATAGAATAAAAATATATATATCAACGAAATTAAATTATTGTTAAAATAGCCGTAAATTAAATTACCGGAACTGACATTATAACTGCGGCTAATATGTATTACAGTACCATACTTGCCGTTTAGATTAAAATCCGCCCTTTTGTCATCATTTTGGTCGATCTCTTGCCTTTGAAAATTCTTTTTTTCATTTATTGATCAAACACTACTACACATGAGAAAATTTCGTCACTTGACGATGGGCTTCCTATTGCTCATCGCCACCGGGCTGCACGCCCAAACAAAAGAAGTCACCGGAAAGGTGACGGATCCGACCGGATCCCCAATTCCCTCAGCAACTATTCGGATTAAAGGCACCAAAACAGGCACCAGTGCCGACATGAATGGTGAGTTTAAGCTAAAGACACCTCCTAATGGCTCCCTTTTGATCAGCGGGGTTGGGTATGAAACCGTAGAAATTCCCCTGTCAGGCCGGTCAACGGTAAGCGTCTCTTTAAAGACTGTTAATTCTGCCTTAAGTGAGGTGGTGGTAACGGCCCTTGGAATAAGGCGGGAAAAGAAGGCCTTGGGGTATGCAGTAAGTACTGTCGATAAATCGGCCCTGGAATTAAGACCGGAAGCTGATTTAGGAAGGGTACTGAGCGGAAAGGCCCCTGGTTTGAATATTTTAGCCACAAGCGGATTGAGCGGGAGTGGTACCAACATTAACATCAGGGGTATCAGCACCATTACCGGGAATTCTACTCCGCTCTTTGTGGTGGATGGTGTTCCATTTAACGGCGCAACCAATTCCCAGACCGATTTTACTTATGGCACTCAAACGTCCAGCCGGTTTCTTGATCTGGACCCCAACAACATCGAGAACGTAAACGTCCTTAAAGGATTAAGTGCAACGACACTTTATGGAGAAGCGGGAAGAAATGGTGTGATCCTGATTACCACCAAAAATGGAGCGACTTCCAAGAGCAGAAAAAAAGCAGATATTTCGGTGGCCCAATCCTATTTCGGAACCACGGCGGTACTGCCGGAGTATAATACACAATATGGTGGAGGGTTCGATCTTAGCGAGGGCATCGCATTTTTTAGCAACTGGGGTGCAAAATTTGTCAACCCTCCCCATAATGTTAAGCATCCTTATGATAAACCCATGTACGCGGCTGCCTTTCCCCAATTCCAGGGAGCGCCTTATGCTTATAAATTCTATAGCAGCGTACCCCATTTTTTCCGCGTCGGCAGCACCAGTAATACGGCCATCAATGTGGCAGGATCAACTCCTACGGTTAACTATAATATGAACTATAGTTATACGGATGATAAAGGTTATCTCATTGGAAACGGGCTTTTCAAAAATTCGTTCGGTCTCGGAGGAACTGCCAAACTTTCCAACCGTTTTACCATAAGCGGTACTATCAACTATGTAATAACGGATGTTAAAACACCTCCTACCAGCGATAGTTATGGAAATAACTCAACCAACACTTCTGTTTTTGGAAACGTAATGTATACGCCAACAGCCGTTGACCTGATGGGTCTTCCCTATGAAAGCCCTTTGGATCATTCTGCGATTTATTATCGTAATGACAACGGTATTCAGAATCCCCGGTGGACCTTGAACAATGCCTTTACGGTAGATAAAGTGAACAGGGTGTTCGGTCAGGCTCAGGTAAAATTCGAGGTAATGAAAGAATTGAACCTGGCTTACCGGGTTGGTTATGACAATTACTCAGAATTTCAGGAATATGCGCAAAATAAAGGAGGACTTCTTACCCCAACCGGTATCCTTCGTACGGCTAATGATGTAAGTACGATCTGGGATCATACCTTCTTTTTAAACTATAATCATAACCTGACCAGTGATTTTAATCTGAACGTAGACGCTGGTGTCAACTCAAGAAGGGAAATCTACACGCAATCCGGGCAAACCAGTCAGCAACAATTGGTATATGGTTTAATGAACCATGCAAACTTCGTTTCTCACAGCACCCTTGCCGAAGACGGGCTGACGGATCTCAACACGATAAATTCAGAAACACTGGATCTTGGTGCTTTCGGCCTGGCCCAACTTGGTTTCCGTGATTATGCCTTTTTAACGGTGGGAGGACGTAATAGCTGGAAATCAACGGTAGAATCTCCCAACAGGAGCATATTTTATCCGAATGCCAGTGTTTCATTTATACCGACCTCCGTATTCTCGGGATTACAAAATAATAAGGTGCTGAGTTATTTGAAATTCAGGTTAGGTTATTCCACCAGCGCCAATTATCCCCCTGCTTATAATACAAGACCCTATATCAACATAGCCACCAGAACTTTTGTTACCAATGGGGGTGCGGCTATCAATGTGAATACATTCCCGGCCAATCTGGCTAATCCTGCATTAAAACCTGAGTTGTTGCGGGAAACAGAAGGAGGGGTTGAAGCAAAATTGTTTAACAACCGCATATCCCTTGACCTGACCTTATACAGCCGGATCGCAAAGAACCAGATCCTGCAAAGACCTCTGGATCCGTCTTCTGGTTACACAGGTCAGTTTATAAATGCCGGTCAGGTTGCCAATAAAGGGATCGAGATTGCTCTGGGTTTGGTGCCCATCCAGTCCAAGGAATGGAAATGGCAGTTGGAAGGATTATATACTCTCAACAAAAGCAAGGTTACCGATATCCCTGTCGACCTGAAAGATATTCCTACCGCAGGGTATTCCAATAAAGGAACCTTTGCCAAGAACGGATATGCGCTGGGAGTTATTGAATCCAGTTATTTTCAGAAGGACCCAAAATCCGGCAAACGTCTTGTCGGTACGGACGGTAATTATATCAATTCAAATGATATAGCCGTGATAGGCGACCCCAATGCGTTATATAAACTAACAGGGATCAGTACCCTGACTTACAAGGGATTTAATTTCCGCCTGCAGGTGGATTATACCTGCGGAGGAGATATGTATTCCGGTACAGCAGGAGCCTTGTTAAGCCGTGGTGTTACGAAGGACACACAATTCGACAGATCGCTTCCGCTGATCCTGCCGGGTGTTCTGGAGAACGGGCAGCCTAACAATATCCAGATCTCCGCGACCCAGGCCTATTACGGAAATGGTATCACCAATGGCGCAGCCGATGAATCGGCTATCTACGATGCTACCTGTATCCGGTTAAGGGAAGCTTCTCTTGGTTATAGCCTTCCTGCAAAATTAATATCCAAATTACCTTTCGGCTCTGTTTCCTTCAGTATATCCGGTACTAATCTCTGGTACTATGCTCCGAACTTTCCCAAGTATGTACATTTTGATCCGGAAGCTTCCGGTCTTGGTGTAGGTAACGGAAGAGGAATGGAATTCCTGACAGGGCCTTCTGCCCGTCGTTTTGGCGGAAGCATAAGGGTAACTTTCTAAATTTTAAAACTGCAATTATGCGCTATAAAAATATTATTCTTGGGCTTTTGGGTATAACGATACTTACAGGGATCTCGTCCTGTAAAAAACAAATGGATAATTTACTGAACAATCCAAATTATCCCGCTCCCTCAACAGCCGATGTCGATCTTTATCTGAACCAGATCCAGCTGAGCTTTAATAATTTCTATGCCGGAACTCCGAACAACCTGTTAAACGCTCATTATAATGCCTCGGACTTTGGAGCTCAATTGACACGTCAGCAATCCTGGGTCGGACCATTTTACAGAAATGCTTATACGCCGGCCAGTTTTGATAATGAATGGATCGCCGCTTATGCATCTGACCCGGTATATGCCACTAATACCGGTGTCCTGAATAACATGGGCGCCATGATACCACTGGCACAGGCTCAGAAAAAGTATATTCACTCTGCCATCGCCCGCATTCTGTCAGCTTATACGCTGGGCACTTTAGTAGATGACTTTGGCGATGTTCCCTATTCCGAATCAAATCTGGGTAGTGCCAATACAAGCCCTAAGGTTGATCCCGGAGCTACTTCCTACGCTGCCGTCCAAACTTTGCTGGACAGCGCAATTGCCGATCTGGGCAAAACCGGCGGGGCGGCAGGGCCTGCGAATGATCTTTTTTATCCGGGCTCTTCTTCTGCAGACAACTGGCTGGCGCTGGCCAAAACGCTGAAACTTAAATATTATATGCAGGTCCGTTTAGTGGATAATTCGGTCCTTCCCAAGATTCAGGCATTAGTAACCGAAAACAATCTCATTAACGATCCATCCCAGGATTTTGTCTTCAGATATGGGACGAATCTTACTTCTCCGGACAGCAGACATCCCCATTATGGATTGGACTATGTAAGCTCCGGAGGCGTAGGAGAATATGTCGGGAACTACTATATGTGGATGATGGCTTCGCAAAAATACGGTGGTATCATTAACTTTTCAGGCGATCCCAGGTTACGATATTATTTCTACCGGCAAACAAAAACTTATACCTGGGCGAATTCTCAAACCTGCCCCTGTTTTGTCAGATCGCAGTTTGGCGCTTCACCCAACTATCCAGCCTGGTATCCCAGCGTTCCCGATCAGACTCCTTACTGTCTTATCGGAAAAGGATATGTAGGCAGGGACCATGGCGATAATAGCGGAGCTCCGCCAGATGGAGGATATCGTACCGCATGGGGCGTATACCCTGCAGGAGGCGAATTCGATGCCGACAAACCTAAGACCGTTACTTTAGGTGGCGGTGGTCAGGGAGCAGGGATCAATCCGATCTGGTTATCCTCTTATACTGCCTTTCTGGAAGCTGAAGCGGCACTTGTGCTGGGAATTGCGGATGCGGGAAGTCCCCGTACCCTTTTGGAGAACGGCGTAACCGCTTCCATTACCAAGGTAATGGGTTTCCCTGGAACTGTAGGCGTAACCCCCGATCCTGCTTATGTCCCATCCCCCACTCAGGTTACAGATTATATCAACCTGGTTTTGAGTAATTATGATGCGGCCGCATCGGATGATGCCCGTTTGAATATCATCATGACGGAATACTACCTGGCCCTTTGGGGCAACGGCGTGGAATCGTATAACAATTACCGGCGTACAGGGAAGCCCGATAATATGCAGGCCGCTGTGGCCGTGCCTAATCCTGGTCATTTTATGCGTTCCTTCTATTATCCATCAGTTTATGTGAACCGGAATTCAAATGCCCCCGCACAAAAAGCTCCGGGTGATGCGGTTAACAAAGTGTTCTGGGATAATAATCCGGATGATTTTATTAAATAAAGCTTAAAAAGGGAAACTATGAAGAAATTAATAATGATACTGATAATGGCTGCCTTTGGGTGGTTCGGTTTTAACTCGTGCAAGAAAACGGGTGGCTCGATCAATCCGCTTACGGATGTAAAGAATAACGGGATCGGTTCTTACCTGGTGTTGGACAGTACGCTCGGGCAGACATTTGGTTCTCCAATCGCAACTTCCACTATAGGGATTATTACGCATGCCTATGCCGGTGGTGAGGAGGTAGATCATACCGTCCTGTATAGCGCATTGGGATCTACGTATGATACTACAAAATGGCATATGGTAAAATCAGTTCCATATTCCAAAGACAACAAACTTGCCGTAACCGGCGCGGAATTAGGCGCTGCCTTTGGCGTCGATCCATCCACTTTTGAACCAGGGTCTTTTTATACGGTTTATACAAGGGTAGTTACCAAGAGCGGCAAAACCTACGATGTAAACAATACCGGCGATAACTCAGGCAGCGGTCTGATCAATGGTCCGTTCTACTACAGCGCCTTTTCCTTTACCGGGTATATAGGCTGCGCTTTTAGCGGAAGCATTGGCGGAAAATATACGGTGGTCACGGATGATTGGGCAGATAACCCTATTGGAGGAACGGTAATGGTGACGGACGGACCCGGACCTAATCAGATAAATCTGAGCCAGGTATGGCCCGGCTCACTTTCAGGAGGAGCAACAGTAATCCAGCCTTTGTTGGTAAATGTAAACCCGACAACGGGGGAGGCAACCGTTCCAAAGGTAGATTTTGGAGATTACGGAGGAGTCACAACTTCTTCAGGTGGCGGATCCGGTTATGTATTGTCCTGTACGGGACTTATCACCCTTTCCATTGACGTTATTTATGGCGGGGGTGATCAAGGCAATCTTAGATTAGTTCTGCAAAAACAATAATAAAGAATCTGGTAATTCAATTTATTTAAGACTACTACACATGAGAAAGCTTCGTCACAGGACGATTCATTACCCGACACCTGATGCATTCGGGTCACCACCCGAAAAAAAGATCACCGGGAAGATCATTGATCTTTCCGCTTTTCGCCGAAACTCTTTTATGCCCTTATCAGGCAGTAGAACAAGAACGAAAAGTTAAACCTTTAGGGAAAATTTGTGTGACTCAATGTTGACAGTGAAAGAAAGAGTAGCCCCTGTTTCTACAGGGGCTTTCCTTATTTGCCCCCCGGGACTCCTTTGCTTAAATTTTCGTCCCGGGGGGCAAATAAGGAAAGCCTTATGCGTGGCGACAAAGGGGTTTCCCCTTTGTAATCCCCTCTTTTAAAACCACTAAGATTTTTTGATTTGCATTTTTTATAACATGCATTGGCTTATGGTCTAATGACTCCAAGCCTTCAGGTAGGGGGAAATAGTTAAGATGAGCTCCAAAGGGAAAGCCCACACGTTTAAATACTTTCCTTTGAGGGGATTTTACAGCTTGATTTCTTCGTCCTGTTTGTCGAAAAAGTGAAATTCGGTGAGGTGGTAATTGGTATTGGCGCGGAGCCCGACCTTTTGTTTGTACTTCCATCTCCATTTCCATTGTCTGGAACCGATGCCCAGAAGGGTCCCTTTTGTCAGGTAGGCATGCATGATAGGATGTACGGCCAGGACCAGGTCCTTATGTTGGTGATTGATCAGATAACTAAGGTTCTTTTCGATCTCATCTTCCAGGATCAATGCAGAGGATATTTTACCGGTACCATTGCAGGTCGGACAAATTTCCTGTGTATTGATAGTTACCTCTGGTTTCATGCGTTGGCGGGTGATCTGCATCAGTCCGAATTTGGAAATCGGCAAAACGGCATGTTTCGCACGATCGGTACGCATAAAGGATTCCATGGCCTCCATCAACTTCCGCTTGTTGTCGGGAAGTTTCATATCGATGAAGTCGACCACGATGATCCCGCCCAGATCCCGCAGACGCAATTGTCTGGCAATTTCTTCGGCAGCTTCCAGGTTGGTTTCCAGCGCATTCTGTTCCTGGTTATTGCTTACGCTCTTATAACCACTGTTCACATCGATGACATGAAGAGCTTCCGTATGCTCGATGATCAGGTAGGCTCCGCTGGGCAGATTTACCGTCTTACCAAAAGCAGCTTTTACCTGTTTGGTTACGCTGAACTGGTCGAATATCGGAGAGCCATTATTATAATAAGAGACAATATCAGCCTTATCGGGAGCTATCCGTTGGATGTAACTTTTGGTGTCGTTGAAAATATTCCGGTCATTAATGACAATCTTATTGAAATCTGCATTCAGCAGATCCCGCAGCATACTGGTCGTTTTCGTTTGTTCGCTGAGGATTTTGGCGGGGGGAACGGAGCCTTTTAAATTATGCTGGATCATTCTCCAGGTGGCTACCAGTTCGGTTAGATCTTCATGCAGTTCTGCGGTATTTTTCCCTTCTGCAGCTGTGCGTACGATAACTCCGAAATTTTTTGATTTGATGGCTTCCACGATCTTCTGAAGACGCTTGCGCTCGTCCGAAGAATGGATCTTACGGGAGACGGCGACGATATCGTTAAAAGGAGTGATCACCACAAATCTGCCGGGAAGGGAAATCTCGCAACTCAAACGGGGGCCTTTTGCAGCAATGGGCTCTTTAAGTATCTGTACGAGGATGTGAGGTTTGCCATTCAATACCTCATTGATCTTTCCTGTCTTGACAATCTCCGGTTCCACCTGGAATCCTCCGAAATCGAAACCTTCCGCACTGTTGTCATTCATGGCCTGTTGGGTGAATTTCAACAGGGATCGTGCATAGGGACTAAGATCCGTATAATGCAGAAAGGCATCCTTTTCAAAACCTACATCCACAAATGCCGCATTCAGACCGGGGATCAGTTTTTTCACTTTTCCCAGGTATAAATCACCAACGGCAAAACTGGCATCAGTTTTCTCATGGTGCAACTCCACCAGCTTTTTATCCTCCAACAAGGCTATTTCTACGCCCTGCGGAGTCGCATTTATGATCAGTTCCTTATTCAAGCATACAAGCATTTGCCGTTAAAAACGGCCTTTTGTCAATCAAATCACAATTGCTGAAGAGGGTTTATTTGTCCGGTATCGGTCAGAATTGCAATCAGGCTAAATAGCGGCAAATAAAAAATTCAGCTTCGGGAAAGAAAAATGCCGGGCCTTCGGCAGGCCCGGTCTTATAGAATAAAATTATTTATTCTTCTTCTTATGGCGATTTTTTCTTAGTCTTTTCTTCCGCTTATGCGTCGCAATTTTATGACGCTTACGCTTTTTACCACAAGGCATACTCAATTCTTTTTTTTGTTAATAAATAATTTTACAATAAACCTTTACGCAAAGGCTTACTTTAATGATTGGATGCGTTGATCAATTTCCCGGATCAGATCCTGGTTAACGACCAGCTTCTTAGCCACTCCATACCATTTTATGGCATCTGCTTTATTCCCTTTCTGCTGGTGGACCTCGGCCAGTAGGAGTATCGCTTCGATATTGGCAGGTTGATGTTGAACAACTGTTGTCAAACGTTCAATAGCTTTATCAAATTGCCCTGATTCAACCCCTCCTAAACCCAGCATGAACTGAGCGTACATATTGGTTGAATCCCGGCGGACTACTTCTAAAATCCGCTGAATTCCCTGCATTGTTTCCTGTGGACTACCGGACGTGCTGCCAAAAATGTAGCTCGCTCCAAGCCCAACTTTTAAAGAATCATTGCCTGGATTCAGTTCTAATGCCTTTTCAAACAACTCTTTAGCACTCGTGGCCATCCAGCTTTTCATGGCTGGATTATCCTGTCCACGTAACCCTTGCAAAAATAATTGGGCAGCAAAGGTGAGACTTTTTTCAGAATTTTCCAATTTAGCTGTTTCTCCCGTATAATAAGCATAAGGAAGATACCCTTCCCTGACCGAATCTCTCCAGAATGCAGCCAGTTGTTGATAAGCTTTCACCTGCTGATTTTTCACGTCTCCCCGGACCACCGAATTTTGCAACCGGTTCACATATGATAACTGCCCAGGTGTAAGATGGGATTGCGCAGCTTGCAGAATATCCTGTAAATCAAGGGATTTAACATGAGACTCCCCTGAAGGCTCCTCGGTAGGGGCCGCCTTTTTCTTTTGCGGAGGTGTAGTTTGTCCAAAAAAATACAGAGCGAGTAGTAAAAGCACTCCAGTGCCGGCGACTAAATATTGCTGTCTCTTCATGTTTATGATTAGAGCGCAAAATTACGTCTCTTCTACATCTCTTCGTCGTGATTTGTCTGATCTTCTTTGACTGATTGCAGTTTTTTTACTTCTGCAACAAATTCTTTGGCGGGTTTAAAAGCAGGGATGTAGTGTTCAGGAATATGAACAGCGACATTCTTCTTTATATTACGTCCGATCTTTGCAGCCCGTTTTTTAGTGATAAAACTGCCGAATCCCCGGATATAAATGTTTTCTCCCTGGGAAAGGGTTTCTTTTACTTCTTTAAACATGGTTTCAAGCGTCACCAGGACGTCAACCTTAGGTATACCTGTTTTTTCCGAAATTTGGTTAACAAGGTCTGCCTTTCTCATGGGGATTAAGTTTTATAAGTTTCTGATTTTAAATATATAACAAAAATTTTAATTGGCATTTCATTCGGTAATAATTATTTTTCAATGGTCTCATGCAGTCGCCCAGGGGGCTCGTGTCATCTGGCGATAATTATTTT